>JAICSG010000081.1 GCA_025937035.1 Thermoanaerobaculia bacterium
AGCTCACCGAGAGCGAGGCCACGGCGAGCACCGCCGCGGCGGCCCACCGCTTCCAGCCGGCGCGCTGGCGCGCCTCCAGCCGCCTGGCCGTGCGCATGGCCGCCACCGCCTGGCGCATCGACTCGGCCTCGGCCCGCTCGTCCCCCTCCGGCATCTCCACCTTCGGCAGGCGGTGGAAGACCAGCAGGGGATCGGCCTCCAGGGCCTCCCGCCGGCAGCGGGAGCAGGCGTCGAGATGGGTCGTCGCCGCCGCCCATCCGGCCGGCTCGGCGTCCGCGGCCTCCCGCGCCGCCACCAGGGCCTTCCAGTCGGGGCAGCTCATTGCGCCTCCTCCAGGCTGGCCCAGGTCCCGGCGTACTCGGGGTAGCGCTCCAGGAGCTCCCTGCGGAGGTACTTGCGGGCGTTGAACAGGTGGTTGCGGATGGTCGACTCCCGGCAGTCGAGGATCTCGGCCACCTCGGGGGAGGAGAGCCCCTCGATCTCGCGCAGCAGGAAGACCATGCGCTGCTTCTCGGAGAGGCCGGACGACAGGTCGCGGAAGATCGTCGCCACCTCCGACTGCTGGAGGCGGGAGAGGTCGCGGCTGGCCTTGTTGTCCGCCACGTGCAGGAGGTGCTGGCGCACCGGCTCCTGGCTGCGCTCGCGGCTCCGGCGCGACCGCAGGTGGTCGATCGCCAGGTTGCTCGCGATGCGGTAGACCCAGGTGTTGGGGCTCCAGCGGTCGTCGAACTTCCTGCGGCTCTCCCAGACCCTGAAGAAGGTCACCTGCACGACGTCGCGGGCCTCCTCGATGTCGCCCAGGATGCGCTGGCAGAGCTGGAGCAGGGGCTTGGTCTTGCGCCCGATGAGCTCGTTGAGCGCCGCTTCCTCGCCGTCCCGGATCCCCATCAGGAGCTCGCGGTCGGACGCCTCGGCCCAGGGCGCGTGCTGGGGCACGGTGGCTTGGCGGCTGGAGTGGACGAGTCTGAGCATATCTGTCGGTTATACGGACCAGGGCTCCCGGGCGTCTATGGGCCCCCGGGGCGGCCCTGCGCGAACAAGCCATTATACTGCCGCGCGAGATGAGCTCGGTCTTTTGGGCATTTTATCAGCTCGCGGCGGGAATTGCCCTGCTCGCCGCCGGCCCGTTTCTGCTCGCCCGGCGGGGAGGCCACTACCTCCCCACCCTCTCCGGCCGGCTGGGAAGGGCTCAAGGGAAGGCTCCGGCGAAAGGGGCGCTCTGGATTCACGCCGTCTCGGTGGGGGAGGTCGGCGTCGCCGCCGCCCTCGCCCGGGCCCTGCCCCCCGAGGTCCCCCTGCTGGTGACCACCGTCACCCCCACGGGACAGGAGCAGGCGCGCAAGGCCTTCGCCGGCCGCGCCGGGGTGGCCTACCTGCCGTTCGACCTCGGCTTCGCCGTCCGTCGCTTCTTCCGCCGGCACGAGCCGCGGGCCCTGATCCTGGTCGAGGGGGACTACTGGCCCCTGGTGCTCCGCGAGGCCCGCCACCGGGGTCTTCCCATCGCCGTGGTCAACGGCCGGGTGGGCGACCGCAGCTTCCGCCGGATGCGCCGCCTGCGCCCCCTCCTCGGCCCCCTCTTCGCCGGCATCGGCCGCTTCGGCGTCCAGAGCGGCCTGGACCGCGACCGCCTCGTGGCCTTGCGGGTCGACCCCGGCCGGGTGGCGGTCACCGGCAACCTCAAGTACGAGTCCCCGGAGCCCGCCCGCAAGCCCGATCTGGAGGCGGCTCTGACCGCGCTGGCCGCCGGCCGGCCCATCCTCCTCGCCGGGTCCACCATGCCCAGGGAAGAGGAGATGGTGCTCGACGCCTTCCGGGCGGCCGGCGGCGGGGAAAAGGCCCTCCTCGTCCTCGCCCCCCGCCATCCCGAGCGCTGGAACGAGGTGGACGCTCTCCTCCATTCCCGCGGGGAGGACGCCGTCCGGCGGACCGGCCTGCCGGCTTCGGGGCACCCCTCCGTGGTCCTCCTCGACAGCCTGGGGGAGCTCGCCGGCCTCTACCGCCTGGCCGCCGCCGCCTTCATCGGCGGCACCCTGGTCCCCACGGGAGGCCACAACCCCCTGGAGGCGGCCCGCTTCGGCGTGCCTCTGGCCGTGGGCCCCTCGATGCACAACTTCCGGGAGATGGCCGAGGCCTTCGACCGCGCCGGGGCCTGGCGCCGGGTGACGGACGCCGCCGGGCTGGGAGCCGTCTGGCGGGAGTGGCTGGAGGATTCCGAGGCGAGCCGCGCCACGGGGGAGCGGGCCCTGCGGCTAGTCGAGGAGAACCGGGGAGCGCTGGAGAGGACGATGGCGATGTTGAAGGAGGCGGGCGTGGCATGAAGGCCCCCGCTCCTCCCTCCTCCCCCTGGCAGCTCCTGTACGGCGGCGCCCACCGGCTGCGCCGGCAGTGGTACCGCACCCGGGCCCGAAAGCTGCCCCGGCCGGTGGTGAGCGTGGGCAATCTCCACTGGGGGGGCTCGGGCAAGACGCCGCTGGTCGCCGCCATCGCCGCCCACCTGCGGGACCGCGGGACTGCCGTCTGCATCCTCTCCCGCGGCTACGCCAGCCAAGGGCGGGGAGTGCGGGTGGTGAGCACGGGGGAAGGGCCCATCCTGGGCCCCCTGGTCGCCGGGGACGAGCCCGTCCTGCTCGCGGGGGAGCTCCCCGGGGTGGCCGTGGTCGTGGGCCCCGACCGCCACCGGGACGGCCTCCAGGCCCTCCGCCGCCTGGAGCCGGCGCCGGACCTCTTCCTGCTCGACGACGGCTTCTCCCACCTGCGCCTCCACCGCGATCTGGACCTGGTGGCCTTCCCCGCCGGAGACCCCTTCGGTGGCGGCCGTCTCCTCCCCTCCGGCCGTCTGCGCGAGCCTCTGGCCGCCATGACCCGCGCCCACGCCGCCATCCTGACCGGGGTCCCGGAGATCGACCATCAGGGGGAGACGCTCGCCGAGGCTCTCCGCCCCTACGGCTTCACCGGCCCCGGTTTCGCCAGCCGCACCGTCCCGGGGACCCCGAGGCGGATCGGCGGCGGCGATCTCCAACCCGGCGCGAAGGTCTTCCTGGTCACTGCCATCGCCCGGCCGGAGGCGTTCGCGGCCACCGTCCGCGGCCTCGGCTTCGAGATCGCGGGGGAGCTCCGCTTCCCGGACCACCACCGCTACCCCCCGGCGAGCCTCGCCCGCATCGCGGAGGCCTGGCGGGCGAGCGGCGCCGAGGCGGTGCTCGTCACCTCCAAGGACCGGGTGAAGCTCCACGGCCAGATCGACATCCCTCTGGCCGAGCTCCCCATCCGCGCCTGTCCTGAGCCGGCGTTCTGGCAATGGTTGGACGGGGAGATCGGGAGGCTGAGGGGATGAAGAACCGGCCCGTCCGCCACCGCATCGAATACGGGCTCTATCTGACCCTCAAGGGGTTCCTGCGGACGTTGAGCCATCCGGCCGCCCGCCGGTTCGGCCGCGGGGTCGGCGCCCTCGCCCACGCGGTGGACCGCCGCCACCGGGAGATCGCCCTGCGCAACATGGCCCTGGCGCTGCCCGAGACCACCGAAGCCGAGCGGCGTCGGCTGGTCCGGGAGTGCTTCCGCCACTTCGGGTCCGCCCTCTGCGACGCCGTCTCCGCCACCCGCTTCGGGGCCCGGGAGCTCTGCCATCTCTTCACGCTGGAAGGGTGGGAGCACATCGACGAGGCCGAGCGTCTGGGCAAGGGGCTCTTCCTGCTCACCGCCCACCTCGGTTTCTGGGAGCTCTCCCCCCCGCTCATCGGCCTCACCCGGGGCCCCATGAGCTTCGTGGTCCGTCCGGCGGACAACCCCTGGCTCGACCGCGAGCTCCTGGCCATGCGCGAGCGCTTCGGCAACACCGTCATCCCCAAGCGGGGGGCCGCCCGCCGGATGATCGAGGTGATCCGCGAGCGCGGCCGGCTGGGCATCCTGATCGACCAGCGGGTGCAGGAGCGGGAGGGGATCGCCGTCCCCTTCTTCGGCCATCCGGCGCTCACCAGCCCCATCCTGGCCCGCCTCTCCCTGCGCACCGGGACGCCCGTGGTCCCCCTCGCCGTCTACCCCGAGCCGAAAGGCCGCTACCGCGTGGTGGTCCGCGAGCCGATCTTCCCACCGGCAGGGGAAAGCGGAGACGAGGCCGTCGCCGCTCTCACCCGCCGCTACCTGGAGGTCGCCGAGGAGGACATCCGCCAGCACCCCGAGATGTGGCTCTGGATGCACCGGCGCTGGGACGAGAAGCGGCGCTAAATATATAAAGAAGGTTGATTTTTATATGCCCGGACCGGCTCTGAGCGATCCCGGCGGCCTTTTTCCGCTCCCGGCCGCCCGGGAAGCCAGCCGGACGGACATTCAGCGATCCCGGGCGGTGATCCTGGGCTCCCGGAGCGTTCTCCAGGAAACCCGGCGGCTTGGGAGGACATCCGGAGCGTCATCCAGGGAATCCGGGCCGATTTTTATATATCCGACGAGGCATCCTATATAGCCTGGGTGATCTCGATCGACTTTGGCGGTTTTTTCCCGGCCGCGAGGCGGCCGGGAGGCTATCGGGCCGGCCATCCTGCCCTCGTGGAGCGCCATCCGGAGGAATTCAGGCGCCCGGAAGCGATTGAGGTCGCCCGGAAAGTGATCGACCCCTTCGGGGATCGCTCCATGGCCGCCGGGGCACGATTCCGCCTGGAGAGGGGTTGACTGAGCTTAAGATATATCTATAATGCGCAGCCGTAGAAGATGCGGCTGAGCCAGCAGCGCCATCGAGAAGGGGCCCCGGTCTGCTCGCGAATCGTCGCTCCCTGGAGAACGCTCCGGCGTTCCATGAACCGACTTCTTGAGGAGCCTGCGATGCGCAAGATTTTGACCACCCTCGTCCTCGCCACTCTCTCGACCTCCGTCTCCTGGGCGGCGGGGCCCGTCGACTTCAACGCCGATTTCCTGAACACGGGCTCGGTGACCGCCTACGACATCGCCCTCGTGCTCGCCGGGAACGAGACGATCGATGGGACCTACAACGGCGGCACGTCCGGCTATCCCCACTTCCATAACTTCTGCCAGTCCACCGACGGCTCGACCACTACGCTGCACTGGCAGACCCCCTGGGACGATGCCACCAACAGCCCGGTGCCGATCACGCCGGGGACGACGGTCCACGTCGGCTACAGCACCCCCGACAACACCAGCGAGGTCATCGACGCCTTTTGGACCGATCAGAGCGGCGGGAGGATTCCGGGCGGCGGGATCGCGATCACCCGGGGCCACATCGACCAGAGCGGGGTCACGGTCAGCAACTCGCTGAAGAGCCGGATCAGCATCAGCAACCTGCGGTACAACGTCTACGCTCAGGCATGGCCGCTGGCAGGCCTGGTGGGCGCCAACGAGGCGCTGATCGGCTCGCTGCTGCCGCTGCCCGGACCCGGCGCCGTCACCCTCGACCCGGGGCAGAGCGTGCGGCTCGACTTCCCCTCCGCCGTCCCGCCGGGATACTCCGCGGTGGTGGTCTTCAACGAGGGTGGCGCGGAAGGCGCCGCCAACGCTCTGGTCTTCACGCAGGCCGCGCCGTAAGCCCGCGGCTCAGCCCGGGTCCGGGAGGACCCGGGCTGAGCCGGCCGTTACTCGCTCCGAGACACGGATTCCGGGAAAATCCCACCTCAGAATCGGAATGATATAGTCGTCGCCCGCGAACGGGGGACGGGGGCGCCTTTGAGCCGGACGCATTGAAGAAGAGGCGCGCTTACAAGAAGTGGGCGGAGATGCTGCTTCAGGCGGAGATCGGCAGGATCCAGGAAGCGATGTTTTACCTGGACCGGCTTCGGGTGCTGTACGGCTACGACGTGATCTCCAGCCTGCGGGACCGGTTCTCGTTCCACAAAGATGGAAACAAGCGGAAGCGATGCGCAATCAAGGAGTTTCAGCCCACGGACTCTTGGAAGGACGCCAATCAATGCCTCCAGCTTTGTGACCTTCTCACGGGCGTGGTGTTTCAATCGCTCTGCCCCAGCAAGAATCCGGTCAAGCTGACCGTCATGGAATACCTGTACGACCGGCTACAGCAGTACGGGGTAAAGAACAGGAGCCCAGGATACTGGCGAGGTTATTCGCAGGCGGTTCTAAGCAAACATTTCCCAAAATTCAGCGAGTGGTTTTGGGAACCCAAGAAATAGAAAAACCTAGTCAAGTGGACCGGCTGTCATCGGCGATCGGGGCATCCCCCAAACCCTCGGCCGGCGCCCTGGCTAGGCCTCTTTATCTTCCGCTTCTAAGGCTTCGACGTCAAGTCGGCCGCCTCTACACCTTCCCCCCACACAACCGGAAGTGCCCCAAAAACTCCTGCACCGCCGCGGGGTCGGCGGGGGTGCCGGCGTAGACCGCTTCGGGGACAGACTTCCCCTCGGAGCCGGCGGGAGCGGGGCCGATCCAGATGCCGAAGCGGAGGCGGTCGTCGGGGCATTCGGGGAGGACCATGGTGACTACCCCGTTCTCCTTCTGCCCCTTGTGGTCGATCTCGCCGCTGCTCGCCTGGTAGAGGACCTTCTGCCCCCCCACCTGGATCTCGCCCCGCCGGATGACCTTCTCGGTGTGGAAGCTCACGTTCGACTTGCCCCAGGGGGAGTCCTCGGGAGCCGGGGCCTCGCCGCGGAGGTAGCGCTCCATCTTCTCCCGGTTGTTCCGCAGGTGGCGCATGTTCATGAAGATGAAGCTGCGCTCGTGGTAATTCCCCTGGTCCGGCCCCTCCCCCGCGGTGGGCTCCTTGTCGGTGAGCACCACGAAGTCCATCAGGAAGGGGATCGACATGGCGCCGCCGGCGAAGTAGCCGGCCGGCAGGGTGTCGTAAGGGAGCACCTGGCGGGTCTTCGCCTCGCGGACCTTCGGGTCCTTGAAGCCTTCCGCCATCTGCTTGCCCTGGCGGTAGACCAGGTAGGTGAAGCCCACGATGCCGGCCAGGGCGATCAGCACGGCGACGCCACAGCCGAGGCCGATGTACACCCACGGGGACGTCTGTTTGGGTTGCGGGCGGCCGTAGGGATCCATGTCACATTTTCTCCGGGACGGGGATCCCCAGGAGCTCGCCCAGGCTCTCCAGGCCGCGGCGGAAGATCTGCACCGTGGCCAGGCGGCCGGCCCGCACCTGCGGGTCCTTCTCCTGGAGGATCGGGTGGCGGTGGTACAGGGCGTTGAAGCGCTGGGCGATGTCCAGCGCGTGGCGAGCGATCAGCGACAGCTCCAGGCTCTCGGTGGCCTTCTCGACCGTCTCCCCCGTCTGCGCCACCTCCAGGATCAGATCCCAGAGGTCCTCGCTCCACACCTCCTCGGGGAGCGCGGCCACCTCCTCGGGGAAGACGTCGGCGGCGATCCCCTCCTGCTGGAGGCGGCGGCGGATGTTCTTGGCCCGCACCAGCGAGTACTGGAGATAGGGGCCGGACTCCCCCTCGAAGCTCAGGGCCTCGTCGAAGTCGAAGGCGATCACCCGGTTGTTGGTGGCCTTCACCATGAAGAAGCGCAGGGCGGCGGTGGCGATCTCGTGGGCCAGCCCGTCGAGCTCGGCGTCCCCGAGGTCCCGGTTGCGCTTGGAGATCTCCTCGCGCGCCTTGAGCTCGAGCTGGTCGATCAGGTCGTCCGCCTTGACGCCGATCCCCTTGCGGCCGGACATCTCCAGGGCCTTCTCTCCCTCGGACTCCTCCAGGAAGCCGAGCTGGCGGGCGGTGGCCGGCGAGAGGGCGACCATCTCATAGGCGAAGTGGACCGAGCGCTCCGCCTCCGAGGGGTGGCCGAGCGCCTGGAGCCCGGCGCGGACGATCTTCTGGAGGTAGCTCTGGCGGACGTCGATGACGTTGAACACCCGCCAGGCGTTGCCGAACAGCGGATGCCCCTCGACGCCGTCCTGGGTGGTCTCCCAGACCCCCTCGTCCTGCCAGAAGCGGTAGCCGAAATCACGCCCCAGCAGACCGAATTTCCAGAGCTGGTAGGCGATGTCCTTGCCGACGTAGGTCACCGTGCCGTCCGAGCGCACGATCACCTTGTCGGGGTCCTCCAGGCCCGCGAACTCCTCGGCCTGCGACAGCGGCATCACCCAGCAGCCGGCGTTCTTCCCCTCTTTCTCCAGATGGACGGCGCCGCTCTCCTTCAGCCGGCCGAAGGCCTGCTCGAAGAACTGCAGCCCCAGGATGTCGCTCTCCCGGGTGAGCAGGTCGTAGGAGACGTCGATCCGCCGCATGGTGGCGAGGTGGCGGGAGACGATCCGCCGGGCCACCAGCCGCCCCATCTCGGCCCGCGGCCCCTTGCCGATCTCCATCTCGTGGAGGGTCTCGCGGCGGAGGCGCTGGCGCCCCGTGTCCTCGGCGAGCCAGCGGCCGACCTCGCTGTAGAGGTCCCAGCAGTAGAAGTCGAACGGCTCGGGAATGGCCTCCACCTCGGCCAGGGAGATCCCCCGCAGATCGACGAAGCCCACCACCACGTCCGCGAGCTGGACGCCGGTGTCGTCGATGTAGTTCTGGATCTCGACCGGGTAGCCGAGGCTCTTGAGCGACCGGCCGAGCACGTCGCCCAGCACGGCGTTGCGCAGGTGGCCGATGTGGGCCGCCTTGTTGGGATTGATGTTGGTGTGCTCGATGACCACCTTGCCGCCGCGCACGCCGCCGTCGAGAAGGGAGGCGTCCAGCATGGCGGCGGCGAAGGCGCGCCGGTCGAGAAAGAAGTTCAGGAAGCCGGCGCCCTGGATCTGGACGTCCCGCACCTGGGGCCGCCGCGGCAGGGCGGCGGCCAGCTCCTCGGCGATCGCCCGCGGATTGCGCTTGAGCACCCGGGCGAGCTGCATGGCGGCGGGGGAGGAGAGGTCCCCCAGCTCCCGGCGCGGCGGCACCTCCAGCACCGGCTCGTGCTCGACGCCGAAGCGTTCCTGGATCACCCTGGCGAGGTCGGCCGCCAGCCCCTTCTTGAGCTCGGTCCACATGGCGGCGAGGAGTCTACACTATTGAGGATACAGGGGACTGATATGATTCCTGGGGAGGGGGCCTGATGCCAGAGATGACCAGGGACAGGGCCGACAACCGGGTCGATAATCACATGACGGTGACGCTGGACCACACCCAGCTCGAGCTGGTCGAGGGGGACATCACCGATCTGGACGTCGACGCCATCGTCAACGCCGCCAACGAGCACCTTCAATTGGGCACCGGGGTCGCCGGGGCGATCCGCAAGAAGGGGGGCCCCTCGATCCAGGTCGAGTGCGACCGGATCGGCGGCACCCCGGTGGGCACGGCGGTGATGACCGGCGCCGGCAGCCTCAAGGCCCGGCGGGTGATCCACGCCGTGGGGCCGCGCATGGGGGAGGGGGACGAGGACAAGAAGCTCGCCGCCGCCGTACGAGCCGCCCTGGCGCTGGCCGACCGCCGGGGCTTGAGGTCGATCGCGCTTCCCGCGATCTCCACCGGCAACTTCGGCTTCCCCGTGGACCGCGCGGCGCGGATCATGCTCACCGAGATCCACCGCTTCCTCCAGGGGGGGACGAAGCTGGAGCGGGTCGTCCTCTGCCTCCACGGCGAGGAAGCCTTCAGCACCTTCAAGCGCGAGCTGCGCCGCGGGTTCCGGTAAGCGCTTGGCCCCCGCCGTCGTCCTCGTCCGCCCCCGCGAGGAGGGGAACGTCGGCTCCGCCGCCCGGGCGATGGCCAACATGGGGCTCGACCGGCTGATCCTGGTCGAGCCGGCGGCGGAGATCGGCAAGATCGGCACCGCCTTCGCGGTCGGCGCCAAACATGTCCTCGACGGCATCGAGCGGGTCCCCGACCTCCACCAGGCCCTCGCCCCTTTCCGGCGGGTGATCGGCACCACCTCCACCCGCGACCGCCGGCTGGGCATCCCCCTCCTCTCCCCGCGCGAGCTCCCCCGCTGGCTGGCTCAAGGACCGCCGGACGTCCCCACCGCCCTGGTCTTCGGTCCCGAGGTGGGCGGCCTCACCAACGAGGATCTGGCGCTGTCGAGCGCCGTGGTGACCATCCCCTGCTCGCCGGTGCAGCCGACGCTCAACCTGGCCCAGGCGGTGCTGATCCTCGCCTACGAGCTGTTCGTGGCCCGCGGAGAGGAGGCCGCCGCTCCGGTGGCGCACCCTGAGCCGCCGGCCAGCGCCGCCGAGATCGACGGCCTGCTGGAGCACGGCGGCCGGGTCCTCCAGAAGGTCGGCTTCGCCCGCGACGATTCCTATGAAGGGGTGCTGCGCGACCTCCGCCGCCTCGCCGCCCGGGCGGCGCCGGACAGCCGGGACGTGCGCATCCTGCGGGGGATCTGCCGGCGGATCGAGGGGGCGTTGGGGAAGAAGGGGACGTAAGGGCGGGCACCCCGCCCGGGGGGGAGTGCCCCGGGGACGAG
>JAICSG010000393.1 GCA_025937035.1 Thermoanaerobaculia bacterium
ATTCTCGCGCGCCAACCTCCTCCGCCTGCGCTGGCCCTACGTGCGCCGGACTCTGGCGGCCCAGCTCGCCGCCGAGGGGTGGAACGAGGACCAGACGGCGGAATTCCTCGCCCGCATGGAGCCGGTCTACAAGGCCCCCTTCCCCGAGCCCATGGAGGAGACGCTGGCCGGGGGCCTGTCGAACACCATCGCCGGCCGCATCTGCAACCACTTCGACCTCCACGGCGGCGGCTACACCCTGGACGGCGCCTGCGCCTCCTCCCTGCTGGCGGTGGCCAACGCAGCCTCCTCCCTGGCCGCCGGGGACCTCGACGCGGCGCTGGCGGGCGGCGTCGACCTCTCCCTCGACCCCTTCGAGTTGGTGGGGTTCGCCCGCACCGGCGCTCTGGCGCCCGGGGAGATGCGGGTCTACGACGCCCGCTCGGCCGGCTTCATCCCCGGCGAGGGGTGCGGCTTCGTGGTGCTGATGCGGGAGAGCGACGCCGCCCGGCTCGGCTGCCGCGTGTACGCGGTCCTCCGCGGCTGGGGGATCTCCTCGGACGGCCACGGCGGCATCAGCCGGCCCGAGGCGGACGGCCAGAAGCTGGCCCTCGCCCGAGCCTACCGGCGGGCCGACTTCGGCATCGAGACCGTCGGCTACTTCGAGGGGCACGGCACCGGCACGGCGGTGGGGGACGCGGCGGAGCTCACCGCCCTCTCCTCCTCTCTCCGGGAAGCCGGCGCGGGGGCCCAGGCCCCCATCGGCTCGATCAAGGCCAACATCGGCCATACCAAGGCGGCGGCGGGGATCGCCGGCCTGATCAAGGCCACCCTCGCCGTCCACCACCAGGTGATCCCCCCGGCCACCGGCTGCGAGGAGCCCCACCCCCTGCTGCAAGGGGACGGAGCGGCGCTGCGGACGCCGGAGAGCGGCGAGCCCTGGCCCGCGGGCCGGCCTCTGCGGGCCGCCGCCGCGGCCATGGGCTTCGGCGGCATCAACACCCACGTGGTGATCGAGGGGGCCGCCCCAACCCGCCGCCGGTCCCTCGCGGCGCGGGAGCGCGAGCTCCTCTCCTCCTGGCAGGACGCCGAGATCCTGCTGCTGGCGGCGCCGGACGCCGGGACTCTGGCGGATCAGGCCGAGCGCCTGGCCGGGACCGTGGAGCGACTCTCCCGGGCCGAGCTGGGCGACCTCGCCGCCACCCTCCAGCGGAGCCTGGAGGACGGCCCGGCCCGGGCGGCGGTGGTGGCCGCGAAACCGGCCGAGGCCGCGGAACGGCTGCGCCGGCTCAAGCTACGCCTGCGGGAGGGCGAGACGGTCCATCTCGATCCCCGCCACGGCGTCTTCCTCGGCGCCGGCCCCCGCTCCCGGCGGATCGGCTTCCTCTTCCCCGGCCAGGGGGCCCCGGCCCACCTCGACGGCGGCCTGCTGCGCCGCCGCTTCGAGGAGCTGGAGGGCTTCTACGAGGATGCCGCGCTCGCCTTCCCCCCGGACGCGGACGGCGTCCACACGGCGGTGGCCCAGCCGGCGATCCTCGCCCACTCCCTGGCCGGCCTGCGGCTGCTCGACCGTTTGGGGGTGCGGGCCGGGGTGGCCCTCGGGCACAGCCTGGGGGAGATCGCGGCCCTCTGCTGGGCGGGCGCCCTCGACGCCGGGAGCGCCCTGCGGCTCGCGGCGGCGCGCGGCAGGGCCATGGCCGAGGCCGGGGGCGAGGGGGGCGCCATGGCGAGCCTCGGCGCCAGCGCGGAGATCGTCCGGGACCTGCTCGGCTCCGGCGCGGTGGTGGCCGCCTACAACGCCCCCCAGCGGACGGTGATCTCGGGCGGCGAGGCCGCTGTCGAGGAGACCGCCGGGCGCGCCCGGGCGCGGGGGATCGAGGTGCGGCGGCTGCGCGTCTCGCACGCCTTCCACTCCCCCCGCATGGCCGGGGCCGGGCCAGCCCTCGCCGCGGAGCTGGCGGCGTTGCCGTTCCGGCCGGTCCTCCGGCCCGTGGCCTCCACGGTCACCGGCTCCCGGCTCGCCCCGGAGGCGGACCTCCCCGCCCTGCTGCTCGGCCAGCTCACCGCGCCGGTCCGCTTCACCGAGGCCCTCGCGGCGGCGGGCGAGGCCGATCTGTGGATCGAGGTCGGCCCCGGCCGCGCCCTCTCCGAGCTGGCGGGCGAGACCCTGGCCGCTCCGGTCGTCCCGCTGGACGTGGGGGGCCCGTCGATCGGGGGATTGCTGACGGCGGCGGGCGCGGCGTTCGCCCTGGGCGTGCCGGTGGATACCCGGGTCCTGTTCTCGGGGCGGTTCTTCCGGATGTTTGATCCGGAACGGCCTCTCAAGTTCCTGGCGAATCCTTGCGAGACGGCGCCGGTGGTGGACGCCCCCTCCCGGGCGGGGACAAGCCCCGCCCCTACGAAAATCCCGGAAACCGCTGTCCTCGCCGGCACGCCGCGCGACCTTCTGCGGCAGCTCGTCGCCGAACGGGCGGAGCTGCCGGCGGAGGCGGTGCGGGACGACAGCCGGCTGCTCTCGGACCTCCATCTGAATTCGATCTCCGTGGGCCAGCTCGTGGTCGAGGCGGCCCGCCGGCTGGGGCTGCGCCCGCCCGCCTCCCCCACCGACTACGCGCGGGCCACCGTCGCGGAGGTGGCGGAGGCGCTCTCCCAGCAGGTGCCTCTCGGCACGCCTGAGCCCACGGGCGCTCCCGCCGGGGTCGACACCTGGGTGCGGCCGTTCACGGTGGAGATGGTGGAGCGTCCTCTGACGCCGGCCGTCGAGGTGGAGGGCGCGGGGAGCTGGCGGGTGATCGCCCCTGCGGGCCACCCCCTCGCCCCCGCCCTCGCCACCCTGCCCGGCGGCGGCATCGCCCTCTGCCTCCCGCCGGAGGTGGACGAGCGCCACCCCGGGCTCTTCGTGGAGGCGGCGCGGGCCGCCCTCGCCGCCGAGCGCCCCCTGCGCTTCCTCCTGGTCCAGGAGGGGGGCGTGGGCGCCGCCTTCGCCCGCACCCTCCACCTGGAGATCCCGGGGACCACGGTCTGCGCGGTCCGGCTCCCCTACGATCACCGGCAAGCCCTCTCCTGGATCGCCGCCGAGGTCGCCGCCGCCTCGGGCTACAGCGAGGCCCACTACGACGCCGAGGGCACCCGCCGCGTGCCCGTGCTGCGCCTTCTCCCGGAGCTGGAAGGGCCGGCGGAGCTCCCCTTAAGCCCCGAGGACGTCCTCCTGGTGACCGGCGGCGGCAAGGGGATCGCCGCCGAGTGCGCTCTCGACCTCGCCCAGGCCTCCGGCGCCCGGCTCGCCCTGCTCGGCCGCTCCGCCCCGGAGGCTGACCCGGAGCTGGCGGCCAACCTCCAACGGATGGCCGCGGCGGGGGTCCAGGCCCTCTATCTGACGGCCGACGTCACCGACGCGGCGGCGGTCCGCGCGGCGATCGGACAGGCCGAGGCCGCGCTCGGCCCGGTGACCGCCTTCCTCCATGGCGCGGGCACCAACGATCCCCGCCCCCTCTCGACCCTCGATCCCGAGTGCTGCCTGCGCACCTTCGCCCCCAAGGGGGCCGGCCTCCGCAACGTCCTTTCGGCGGTCGATCCCGGGCGGCTGCGCCTGCTGGTCACCTTCGGCTCGATCATCGCCCGCCTGGGGCTCCCGGGCGAGGCCGACTACGCCCTGGCCAACGAATGGCTGGCGCGGGCCACCGAACGGCTCGCTCGCGAGCTTCCGGCATGCCGCTGCCTGGCCCTCGAATGGTCGGTGTGGTCCGGCGTGGGCATGGGCGAGCGGCTCGGCACCCTGGAGAGCCTGATGGCCCGGGGGATCACCCCCATCCCGCCGGGGACCGGCGTGGCCCTGCTGCGGGAGCTGATCTCGCGCCCCCTGCCCGCCGTCTCCATCGTGGCCACCGGCCGCTTCGGCGAGCCGCCCACCCTGGAGGTGGAGACCCCTGAGCTCCCCCTGCTCCGTTATCTGGAGACGCCGCGGGTCCACGTGCCCGGGGTCGAGTTGGTGGTGGACGCCGAGGTCTCGGCCGACACCGACCCCCACCTCTCCGACCACGTCTTCCGGGGGGAGCCGCTCCTCGCCGCCGTCCTCGGGATGGAGGCCATGGCCCAGGCCGCCATGGCGCTCACCGGCAACGAGGAGATCCCCACCTTCGAGGACGCCGTGTTCCAGCGTCCGGTGGCGGTGCCGCCGGGGCGGTCGACCACCATCCGCGTGGCCGCCCTGGTCCGCGAGCCGGGGGTGGTCGAGGTCGCCCTGCGCGAGGCGTCCACCGGCTTCGCCGTGGACTGCTTCCGGGCCGTCTGCCGCTTCGGCGCCGCGGAGGAGGTGCCCAGCCGGCTGCTCACCACCTTCCCTGAGGGCGGGTCCGTGGCGCTCGCGCCCGGGGACCTCTACGGCGGCGTCCTCTTCCACCAGGGGCGCTTCCAGCGCCTCCAGGGGTACCGGGCCCTGCGCGCCACCGAGTGCCTGGCGGAGATCTCGCCGGACGGCTCGACGGTCTGGTTCGGACGCTACCTGCCGGACCGCCTGGTGCTGGGCGATCCCGGCGCCCGCGACGCCGCCATCCACGGCATCCAGGCCTGCATCCCCCACGCGACCCTGCTGCCCATCGGCGTCGAGCGGATGGTCAGCCGGGGGCTGGCGACCGACGTCCCCCTGCTTCTGGCGGCCCGCGAGCGGAGCCGGAACGGCGACGAATTCGTCTACGACCTGGAGCTGGTCACCGCCGCCGGCGCGCTGCGCGAGCGCTGGGAGGGCTTGCGGCTGCGCGCCGTGGACCGCATCGCCCCGCCGGAGGCCTGGACGGCCGCCCTCCTCGCCCCCTACGTCGAGCGGCGGCTCCAGGAGCTCC
>JAICSG010000274.1 GCA_025937035.1 Thermoanaerobaculia bacterium
CGGGCCGAAATCGTTCCGGATAACGGAGCCGAAGAAAGCCAGCCTGCGGATGTGATGGCGGCGGCAGAGCTCCATGATCTTCTGCCGATCGACGAAAATCCTCGCGGCCATATGCTCCTCCCGGACCATCGTACCATCGGCTCCGGGATGCCTGAGCTCCGGTGGGCTCTACTCCCCCCGCAGCGCGTCCAGCGGATCGACCTCCAGGGCCCGGCGGGCGGGCATGTAGCTCGCCAGGGCGGCGGTGGCGGCAAGGACAACCGAAATGAGGCCGAAGCTCAAGGGGTCGTTGGGGCTGGTGTTGTAGAGCGTGCCGGCCACCACCCGCGAGGCTCCGAAGGCCAGAGGGAGCCCGAAGGCGATGCCGAAGAGGGCGAGGAGCATCCCCTGGCGCAGGACCAGGCCGACCACGTCCACCTCCTGGGCTCCCAGCGCCACCCGCACGCCGATCTCCCTCCCCCGCTGGCTCACCGAATAGGAGAGCACGCCGTAGACGCCGATCGCGGCCAGGAAGAGCGCGATGGCGCCGAAGACCGTGAACATGCCTCCCACGAAGCGATACTCCCACATACCCTTCCGCCGGACCTGCTCCAGGGTGTAGACGTCGAAGACCGGCAGGTTGGGGTCGGAGGCGTGGATCTGGCGCCGTGCCTCGGCCACGATCTGCACGGGATTGCCGCGGGTGCGGATCGTCAATCCCGTGTTGCGCGACGCCGCCGCCTGGTAGGGGTACGGAAGGAACGCGCTCGGCTCCAGATCGTTGTTGATGTTCTCGCTCTTGAAGTCGGAGACGACGCCGATCACCGAGATCCAGTCCGGCTCCTTTTCGTCGAGGAGACGGAAGCGCCGTCCCACCGGGTCCTGGCCCGGCCAGAGCTTCTCCGCGAGCTTCTGATTGATCAGCGCGACGTGAGAGCGCGAGGCCCCCTCGGCGTCCGTGAAGCTCCGGCCGCGGAGCGGCTTGAGGCCGATCGTCTGGAGGAAGTGCGGTCCCACGCCCGCCCAGAAGATATGAGGCTCCTCGCCGCGCGGGAAGCTCTTCCCCTCGACCACTATGCGTCCGCCCCCGCCGCCGTCGCCCAGCGGAATGTTGTTCGACGCCGAGGCGGCCTCGACACCCGGGAGAGCCTCCAGCCGCCGCAATACGTCTTCCACCCGGCGGCTGATCTGCTCGCCGTTCTCGTAGCGTCCCGCCGGGAGGTAGGTTCGCATCGTCATCACATGAGCGGTGCTCAGGCCTCCATTCTCGGCCTGGATCTTGAGGAAGCTGCGCACGAAGAGCGAGGCGCTGACCAGCAGGGCCAGCGACAGCGCCACCTGGGCCACCACGAGCGCGCTCCGCAGCCGGTTGCGCCGCAGGCTGCCGCCCGCGCCGCGCCCCCCCTCCTTCAAGGTCTCGTGCAGGTCGGTCTTGAGCGCCTGGAGGGCGGGAGCGATCCCGAAGAGGAGCCCGGTCACCACGGCGATCCCGAAGGTGTAGAGGAGCACCGTGCCGTCGATGGTGAACTTCATCCAGTAGGGGACCGGGTTGTCGGCCGGGATCGAGATCTCGATCCAGCGGATGCCCCAGTAGGAGAAGGCGAGCCCCAGCAGGCCGCCCAGCAGGCCGATCACCACGCTCTCGGTGAGGAACTGCCGGAGCAGGCGCGAGCGGCTGGCGCCGAAGGCGGCGCGCACCGCCACCTCCCGCTGCCGCACCGTGGCCCGCGCGAGCAGCAGGTTGGCCACGTTCGAGCAGGCGATCAGGAGCACGCAGATCACCGCTCCCAGCATGGTGAGGACGAGCAGCTGCAGCTTCGGGCCGGTGAAGTCCTCGCGCAGCGGCCGGACGTCGCCGCTCCATCCCAGGTGCGTGTCCGGGTACTGCGCCGCGATCCGCTCGACGAAGGCCTTCACCTCCGTCCGGGCGCGCTCGAGGCTCACCCCCGGCCGCAGCCGGCCCAGGACGGCGAGCTTGCGCTCGGAGCGGGGATTGTCGTGGACGTAGGGCTCGAGCGGCGTCCAGGCGAGCTGGTTCTCGGGATATTTGAAGCCCGGCGGCATCACCCCGACGATCGTATGGGGCGCCGCGTTGACCAGCACCGTCTTGCCGACGACACCTGGATCGCCGTTGAAGCGGCGCATCCAGAGCTCGTGGCTCAGCAGCACGGCGCCGGGCGCTCCGGCGCGGTCCTCGTCCGGCCGGAAGGCGCGGCCGTGGGCGGGCGCGATGCCGAGGAGCGGGAACAGATTCCAGGAGATCGAGGCCCCCTCGACGCGCTCGGCCTCGCCGTCCCCCGAGAAGGTGATGCTCCGCTGTGTAAAGGCCGCCGTGTCGGAGAACGGCGCGGTCACCTGCTCTCGCAGATCCTGGTAGTCGAGGTTGGAGAGATCCCCCTTGTCGATGTCGTTCTTCGGCTGGACCTCGTGCACCGCCACGATGTGGTCGGGATCCGCATAGGGGAACGGCCGGATCAGGATGGCGTTGACGACGCTGAAGATCGACGTATTGGCGCCGATGCCGATGGCGATGCAGACCACGGCGATGGCGGCGAAGCCCGGGCTCTTGAAGAGCATCCGGACGGCGTAGCGAAGGTCCTGCGACAGGGTTTCCACGGCGATCGCCCCCTCCTGGGAGATGCTGCCGTAGATCCCTACGCCGCAGGGGCGGGGGATGTTTCAGCCTCTAGCCCAACTTCCGCAACCCCGCGTCCCCCGGGAACCGGGCCTGAGCGTAGCTGAGCAGCTTGGCGGCCGAGCCGGGGTCGTTGAGGATGCGCAGGGTCTTCACGGCCTCGGCGTAGGTGGGGGGGAAGGGGTTCTTGTCCACCATCGTCTTCAGCGTGGGGGCCACCTCGGCGCCGCGGCCCGAGAGGGCGTAGAGGATCGCCAGGTTGGAGTAGGCCCGGATGCTGTCCGGGAACAGCTCGATCTCCTTCTTGAAGGAGGCCTCGGCGTTCTGGACGTCCCCCTGGTCGGCCAGGATCTTGCCGCGGATCAGGAACAGGCCGCGGATCAGCTCCGGGTCCTTGGCCTCGCGCTGGTTGTAGATCTCGATCGCCTTGCGGGTGAGATCGAAGGCGCCGGCGTCGTCCTTGCGCGCGTGCATCACCTCGGCGAGGGTGATCATCGGCCCCAGGCGCGTGCTCTTCTCGTCCATCGCCGCCCGGGCCTCCTTCTCGGCGCGGTCGAGGTCATTGCGCTGGAGGGCGATCTGGGCGAGCAGGCCGTGGGCGAAGGAGGAGTGGGTCGCGATCGCCATCTTGGCGTGGGTCTCCGCCTCGTCGAGCCGGCCGAGGTCGTAATAGAGCGAGGCCGCGGCGACGGCGATCTGCGGCGAGCCGTTCGAGACCTTGAGCCCCTGCTGGTAGGCGGCGAGCGCCTCCTCGCTGCGGCCGCTCCGCTGGAGCGCGCGGCCCAGGTACTCCCAGGCGTCGACCATCTTGGGGTTCTCGGCGATCACTTTCCGGAAGGCGTCGGCCGCCTGCGGGTAGGACTTGGCCGCGATCAGACGGAACCCCTCGCGCAGGTCGGCCAGCGAGCCGATCTTGCTCTTGGGATCGGGCAGCGGCCCCGAGGTCGCGGCGCCGCCGGAGCCGATGTAGCCGAGCGCCATCATCGCCTGCCGCGACTCCTCGTCCACGGCGGCGGGGGGCGCGAGGCGGCGGTCGTAGGCCTCGAGGTCCTTGCGCATCGAGGCGTAGATCCGCCGCTCGCCGCGCAGGACGTTGGTCTTCTCCCCCGGGTCCTTCTGGCGGTCGTAGAGCTCGGGATCGGGCCCCTCGATGTAGTGATCCTTCTCGTCGATCAGCGAGAACAGCTCGTTCCAGCCAAAATGGAGGCGCGGATAAAAGGTTTCCGAATAGATCCGGCGCGGCGGCACGTTGGCGGCGAGCAGGGAGACGCCGGGCATTACCTTCGGCACGTCCAGCCCCAGCAGGCCGAGCACCGTGGGGGTGACGTCGAGGAGCTGCACCGGCCGCGCGGTCGTCCCTCCTGCCTTCTGCGACTTCGGCAGCTTGACGATCAGCGGCACGTGGATCGCCTCGTTATAAAGCAGGACGCCGTGCTCCTCCTCGCAGTGATCGTTCAGCCCCTCGCCGTGATCGGAGAGGAGCACCACCAGGGCGCGGTCGTAGACGCCGAGCGTCTTCAATCGATCGATCAGCTCGCCCACGATGTGATCGGCGGTGGCGATCTCGCCGTCGTACTTGAGCGGATAGCGCGAGGCGTAGGGCTCGGGCGGCGCGTACGGGGTGTGCGGCTCGTAGATGTGAAAGAAAAAGAAGAACGGCTTGTCCTTGACCGATTGGAGCCAGCTCTGCGAAAGCTTGAGTGTCTCCTCTCCCGAGCGCTGGAGGCCGCCGAGGCCGGTGTTGGTGCGGAACTCGATGGCGTCGTCGTAGAAATCGAATCCGGTCGAGAGCCCCGTCTTCCCTTGCAGCACGTAGGCGGAGACGGCGCCGCCGGTGGCATAGCCCGCCTTCTTCAGGATCTCCGGCAGGAACGGCAGCTCCCCCTTCTCCACTTTGCCCGCGTCCAGCTTGTAGCCGACGTTGTCACGCACCCCGTGCACGGCCGGCAGCACGCCGGTCAGCAGGGTCGTGTGCGAGGGAAACGTGAGCGGTGTCGTAGAGTAGGCATGCTCGTAGAGGATGCCGTCGCGGCGGAGGGCGTCGATCGTGGGCGTCTCCACCCCTTTGTAACCGTAGGCCGGCAGGTGGTCGGCGCGCAGGGTATCGATCGAGATCAGGATCACCGGCGTGCCCTTGGGGACGTCCGGGGCCGCGCCGGGGCCGCCGCCGCGGTGGGTGCAGGCGGCGGCCAGGATCGAAATCGACAAGATCCAGACGGTTTTACAACGGCTCATCGTTTGACCTGTCTCAAAAAGGCCTTCGCCTTCTCGATGTCCGGCCCATAGCGGTCTGGGGGCGCGCCGGCCGCGAAGCGCTCCAGGGCGCGGCGGGCCTGATCGGTGCGGCCCAGGCCGGCGGCCTGGGTGCCGAGGTTCCAGAGGGCGTCCCAGAGGTCGGGCTGGAGGTCGACCGCCTTCTGCCAGGCGTCGAGCGCCTCGGCCTTGTTCCCGAGTTGGAAGAGGGCGACGCCGAGATCGTTCCAGGCCAGCGGCAGCTTGGAGTTGAGCGCGAGGGCCTTGCGGGATTGGTCGCGCGCCTGGGCGAAGCGGTTCTGGCGGAGCTCGACCAGGCCGAGCTGCTCGAAGGCCTTGGGATTGTCGGGATCGTTCTCCAGGACCTTCTGGAGGACCGCGTAGGCCTCCTTCTGCCGGCCGGCCTCGGAGAGGGCGAGGGCATAGGCGTTGAGCGTCTGCGGATCGCCCAGCTTCTCGGCCATCGGCCTGAGGATGTCCACCGCCTCCTTGGCCCGCCCCACCTCGGAAAGGGTGAGGCCGAGCTGTCGCAGCAGGGCGTCCGAGACCGCCCCCTGGGACCGCGCCTTGAGCATCACGTCGAGCGCCTCGGCATTCTTCCCCGCCTGCAGGAGGGCCTGCGCCAGCAGCGAGTAGCCGAGCGACATCGTGGGGCGTTCCTTCACGACCTCGCGCGCCAGGCGGATCGAGTCGTCCACCTTGCCTCGCATGTAGAAATCGATCACGTCGTGGACCTTCTGATCGAGGCCGATCAGCCGTTTGGGATCGTCCTCGGGGCCGTAGCTCTCGCGCGCCGCGGCGGCGCCGGAGATGTAGCCGAGGCTGGCCAGCCGCGCCGCGTCCTCGGGGGCCAGGTCCTCCCGCTTCGGCGGCCAGGCCGACTCCCTGGGCAGGGCCGCGAAGACGTTGCGCGCCGCCTGGCGCTCGGCGTCGAAGCGGTTGTTCTTCTCCCCGGGGTCCTTCGGCAGCTCATAGACCTCGGGGAGCGGCAGGGCGATGAACTTGGTGCCGCCGCGCAGCAGGCCGCGCAGGGGGGCCCAGCCGCGGTTGAGGGTGGCCGAGAGGGCCTCGAAGTAGGAATCCCCGGCGTCCGGCGGCCCCA
>JAICSG010000840.1 GCA_025937035.1 Thermoanaerobaculia bacterium
ATCAACCCGCATCCGCCGGGGGCGGCCTCCGCGGCTTCGGGCCCGCGGCAATTCGCCGCCGCGGGCGGCCGGGCCGTGTTCCTGACTCTCGAGGGGGACCCGGCGGCGCCGGACGCCCTGCTCTGGGCCACGGACGGCACGGCGGCGGGGACCTCGGCGCTCCTCCGCCTCTGCTCGCCGTGCGCCGCGGAGCCCCAGAAGATCGCCGAGCTTCCGGGCGTGGCGCTCTACCTGGCGGCCGACGCGGCCTCGGGATCGGTCCTCTGGCGGACCGACGGCACGCGGGCGGGAACGTACCCCCTCTCGCCGGCGGGTCTCCAGGCCGGCACCGGGTCCGATCTGGTCCTCGGCCGGCGCCTCCTCTTCAAGGCCTGCCACGGCTCGGACAGCCCGGATTCCTGCGACCTGTGGGCCACCGATGGCTCGGCCGCGGGCACCCGGCTCCTCAAGAGCCCCGTCTCTTTCGGCGCGGTGGCCGTGGGGAGCAATCGGGCCTTCTTCGAGAGCTCCGACGCCCAGGGGCTGGCGCTCTGGGTGACCGACGGCACCGCCGCGGGGACGAAGCGGGTCCGCGCGATCGACGGCGCCCAGTACCTCACGGTCTCGGGCTCGCGCGCCTTCTTCCTCACCGGTGGGGACGACTTCCCAACGGACCTGTGGACCAGCGACGGAACGTCCGGCGGGACCCGGTTCCTCCGCCGGTTCTTCCAGCCCAACCACTACGTGGGCCCCTACACCGACTACCTCAAGCCCGTCCCCGGCGGGATCGCGTTGGTGGGGGTTTCGGACGGCCTCGACGGGCTGAACCTGTGGCGGAGCGACGGCACGCCCAACGGCACCCGGCCGCTCACCGCGTTCACGGACTATTGGAGCGTGGCCGGGCTCCCGGCGAGCCAGATCGCCGCCGCCGGCAACCGGCTCTTCTTCGTGGTCTCCAACGCCGCCGGATCGCGCCTCTGGTCGACGCAAGGGCCGCCGGTGACCACCGCGCCGGTGACCGGCTGCCCCGGCGGCTGCCCGGCGCTGAAGGAGCATGCCCCGCTGACCGCGGCCGGCCGCCGGGTCCTGTTTGCCGCGGCGGATCCGGCCCACGGCACGGAGCCGTGGGCGAGCGACGGCACCGGCGCCGGCACCCGGCGGCTCGGGGATCTCTGCCCGGGCGCCTGCGACTCCAATCCGGAGGCCTTCAACGCCCACGCGGGGACGGCCGACTTCCGGGCCACCTGGAACGGCCAGGCCCGGCTGGTGCGCACGGACGGCGTCTCCGCCCTGCCGCTGGCGCCGGTCCCCGCCGGCGGCTCCTCGCCCATCGATCTGGCGGACGTGGGGCCCCTCACCTTCTTCGCCGGCCTCGACGCCCAGGGAATCCAGCCCTGGGTGACCGACGGCACGGCGGCCGGCAGCCGGAGGATCGGCTCCGGCGCCAGGTCCGGCGGCTCCGATCCGCGGGATTTCGTGGCGCTGGGAGATCGGCTCCTCTTCACCGCCAGCGACGGCCTCGAAAGGAGCCTCTGGACGATCGACTCCCAGGGACGGGCCGCGCCGGTCTCCGGGACGGGTGTCTCCCTGGACCTCCCGGGCCCCTCGGACCTGACGGTCTCCGGCGGGCTCGCCTACTACGTCTCGGATCTCGGGGCGGACGGCGTGGAGCTCTGGCGGACCGACGGCTCCGCGGCGGGCACCCTCCGGATGGCCACCTTCCACGACCGGGTTCTGAGCGATCTCCGGGACCTCGGGGGGAGGCTCCTGTTCCGGGTCACCTCGACCGCCGGGGAGCAGCCGGTCTTCACCTTCTGGGGGAGCGACGGCACCCCGGCGGGGACCGTCCAGCGATTCGGCCTGCCGCCCGACACGACGTCGATCTCCGCCGTGACCGCCCTGGGACCGGAGATCTACTTCGTCCTCGCAAGCGAGACCGCCTCCTGGATCTACCGCAGCGACGGCACGGCCGAGGGCACCCGGATGATCTTCCAGGCCTCCTGCGACTGCCAGTTCTTCGACGGCCAGACCCGTTTCGTCCGCGCTGGCGGCCGGGTCTACTTCACGGCTCCGGGGGGTTACGGGATCTTCCTCTACCAGACCGACGGCACCGCCGTCGGGACCACCCGGGCGCTCTCCACCCCCGACTCCACGGACACCTCCAATCCACAGGCCCTCTTCGCCTTCCAGGGGGATCTCTACTTCTTCGGATTCAACCCGGATTTCGACAGCCCCGTGCACTGGATCCTCTGGCGGGTGGCGGCAGGTACCGGCGAGGCGGTCCCCCTCAAAGCCGCCGGCTTCCAGTACAACGATCCGGTGGCGCCCGGCTTCGCCGCCCTGGGCAACCGGCTCTACTTCCGCGCCTGGGACCCCGCCCACGGCTTCGAGCTCTGGCGCACCGACGGCACGGCCGCGGGGACCGTGCTGGTGCGCGATCTCACGCCCGGACCGGCCTCCGGAGATCCCCAGGGACTCGTCGCCGCCGGGGATCGGCTCTGGTTCTCGGCGCTGGACCCGGACCACGGCCGGGAGCTGTGGACGAGCGACGGCACCCGCCGGGGGACCCGTCTCGCGCGGGACCTGGTCCCCGGGGTGCCCTCCTCCGC
>JAICSG010001186.1 GCA_025937035.1 Thermoanaerobaculia bacterium
CGGCTACGGCCGCGGCGCCGGCCGGGGCTCCCCCTTCTCCACCAGCGAGCGGATGCGGCCGGGCTCTTCTTCCGTCATCTCCAGGAGGCGGTGGCCGGCCCTCTCGCACCAGACGGGCATGTCCTCGCGGATGCCGGGGTCGTCCCCCACGATCTCCAGGAGATCCCCGGGATGGAGCTTCCGCATCTCGCGGGCCGAGAGGAGAATCGGCAGCGGACAGAGGGCTCCGGTGACGTCGAGGCGGCGGATGGGCTTGGACGCAGGGTTTCCCATTAGAATGGGCCGCACATGCGCGTCAAAGCATACACCCGTCTCGCCGGGGGGTTGGCGGCCCTTCTTGGCTTGGTCTCCCCGGCGGCCGCCTGGACCCCTGCCACCCAAACGGTCATCGCCAAGGAGGCGGGCCGGCTCACGCCTCCCGACCTCGCCCGCCAGATCGCGAAGCATCAGCGGGCCTTCGAGGAGGGGGTCAACGCCCCGTTCTCCGATACCGACTCCTCCCGCCACATGAAGAACCCCGACGGCTCCGGCCAGCTCGACAAGGCGGCCGAGGAGGCCATGCGGGCGGCCGTGGAGGCCATCCGCGGCCACAAGCCGTTCGAGGAGATCGTCCGCCGCCTGGGGGTGGTCTCCCACTACGTGGCGGACGCCAACAATCCGCTCGCCGCCTCGGGGGACGATCCGGAGGAGCGGCGCTATTTCGTCGACTATCTCCGCTACGCCGAGAGCGCTGAGCCCCGCTTCCCCCTGGTCTTCTATGGTCTTCAGCCCGATCTGGACCGGGCCCGCGACCTCTCCCCCCTGCTCGACGCGGCCCTCAAGCGCGGGCGCGAGCTCTATCCGGCGGTCGGCGGCGAGTACCGCCGCATCGGCTTCGGCTCCGGGATCGACCTCTTCGACGACCGCTCGACCGCCTTCGCGGTGGCCTCGGTCTCCTTCAGCCACGCGGTGACCGACGTCACCCTGGCCCTGCGATATATTTGGCTCACGGCGGGCGGCATCGACGATCGCGCCAATCTGCCGGCCGGCGGCACGCGCCTGACGCTCCTGCCCCGGGCCGGCCACGCCCGCTGACGCTCCTCATCGCGAGAATCCCGTAGGACGCCCACGCAGGGCCGCCCCTACGAAGCAAGGAGACTTATGCTCCCCGCACGCCGCGCCCTGGTGTCCGTGTTCGATAAGACGGGCCTCGACGAGTTGGCCCGCGGCCTCACCCGCCTCGGCATCGAGATCATCTCGACCGGCGGCACGCTCAAAGCTTTGCAGGAGAAGGGGATCCCCGTGGTGGCCGTGTCCGACGTCACCGGCTTCCCCGAGATCCTGGAGGGGCGGGTGAAGACCCTCCACCCCAAGGTCCACGGCGGCATCCTGGCCAAGCGGTCGGACCAGGAGCATCTGGACGCCATCGCCGAGCATGGGATCGACCGCATCGATCTGGTGGTGGTGAATCTCTACCCCTTCCGGGAGACGGTGGCCCGCGGCGCCTCGTTCGCGGACACGGTCGAGATGATCGACATCGGCGGCCCCACCATGGTCCGGGCCGCGGCCAAGAACTTCGAGGGGGTCGCGGTGGTGGTGGAGCCCGCGGACTACCTCCGGGTGATCGCCGCCCTGGAGCAGGGCCAGGGGGTGATCCCCGAGCCGCTGCGCCGGGAGCTGGC
>JAICSG010000739.1 GCA_025937035.1 Thermoanaerobaculia bacterium
CCCGATCATCCGGAAAAACTCCTCCGCCGCCCGCGCCGGATCGCCCACCAGCGCGCTGGTCCCCTCCTCGGAGAGCCAGTCGCCGGGGAGATAATGGCGGTAAGGGGCGTGGAGAAAGCGCTGGTCGAAGAGGGCGATGACGCCGGTGTCCTCCGGCGAGCGGATCAGGCGGCCGGCGGCCTGCACCACGCGGGTCATTCCCGGCACCACGAAAGAGTATTCGAACCCTTTTTCGAACCGCTCGTCGTAATACTCCTTGAGGAGCTGCTGCTCCAGCGTCACCGCCGGCAGGCAGGGACCCACGATCGCCACCGCCTTGAGCACCTCGCCGGGATAGTCCACCCCCTCGGCGAAGACCCCGCCCGCCACCGCCACCAGCAGGATGTCCCCGAAGATCGCCGAGCGCAGGGCCTGGAGGAGGACCTCCCGCTCGGCGTCGCTGTCCGCTTGGCGCTGCACCAGCACCCGCTTGTTGCGCAGGCGCATCCGCCCGGTCACCTCCGAAAGGAAGGCGTAGCTGGGAAACAGGGCGAGGCAGTTGCCCGGCACCGAATCCGCGAACCCGGCCAGACGCTCGGCGATTCGCTCGTAATTTGACGGCCGCTCGCGGTAGGTGGTGGCCACGCTGGGATCGATCACCACCCGGCGGTTCTCGGCCGGGAACGGATTGGGGATCTCCACGAACGCCGTGCGCCCCACCTCGAACCCCAGAAGGCCGGTATAAAACTCGGGCGGCGACAGGGTGGCCGAGAGGCCGATGGTGGCGTGGGTGCGGCTGATCACCGCGCCCAGGAAGCGGCTCGGGTCTTTGCAAAGGATCTTCAGCTTGCCCTCACCGCGCCTGAATTCCACGCAGTGGCTGAAGGCGGAATCCGAGACCATCAGGCCGTTCAGGAAGCGGAGGAAATTGAAGTAGAGCTCGACGAACGGATCGTCCGGATGGAAGCTGCGCGTCTCGCGCTGGTGCTCCAGATAATCGACGAAGGTGGCGTCGAGCGCCGGCCGCAGGCGCCAGAACTGATCTTCGGGGAGGGGCCACTGCACGGCGCGGTCTCCGGGAGGGCCCTCCTCCAGCGCGTCGGCCACGATGCCGTCGATCAGGGCCGCCAGCTTGAGGCAGAGGTTCTCGATGCGGAGATGGATCGGCTCCCCCCAGCGCCCCACGATCTCCGCCGCGTTGCGCGCCGCGCCCGAGGAGAGCTCCGGGCTGTGATAGCCGCGCCCGCGGTCGACCAGGTTGTGGACCTCGTCGATGACCAGGATGACGTCCGAGAGGTCCTCGTCGGCGGCGAAGCCGGAGAGCGAGACATAGGGGTCGAACACGTAGTTGTAGTCGCAGACCGTGACCTGCACGCGGTTCGAGAGCTCCAGGCTGACCTCGAAGGGGCAGACCTCGGCCTCACGGGCGGCGTTGAAGACGTGCTCGGGCTCGATCGCCGCGTGGGAGTCGTAGATGCGGCCGAGCACGCCGGTTGTGGCGAGCTTCAGGCCGTAGTCCTTGGCGAAGCGGCAATACTCCTCGTGGCAGAGGATCTGATCGTTGGCGCACATCTTCGCCTTGGCCCGCAGGCGCAGGGAGCGGAAGGCCTCCTCCTGGTTGAGGAGGTTGAGCACGGCGGTCGCCATCTCCTGCTGGGTGTTCTTGGCGGTGAGCACGAAGAGGCGCTTGTCGTGGGCCAGGGCGTATTTCAGAGCGGGAAAGAGGGCGGCCACGGTCTTGCCGATGCCGGTGGTGGCCTGGAGCAGGAGGTGCTCGCGGTTGGCGATGGCGGTCTCGACGGCGGCGAGGATCAGCTCCTGGCCGGGGCGGGGTTGCGGGTAGGGGAAGGTGAGCCGCCCGGCCGCCGCGTGGCGCTCGGCGGCCCGGCGCTGCTCGGCCTCCCAGGCGTGGATCAGGGAATTGAGCCGGCGCCGGATGGCCACTTCCAATCCCTTGAGATCGGGATCGAGGACCTCGCGCTCGGTCTCCTCGCTGCCAATGGCGATCAGCACCAGCTCGGCCCGCACGGGGTTGGGCTCGGTGTGGGAGAGCATCCAGGCGTAGAGCATGGCCTGGCGCTGATAGCTCTCGCGCACGGCGGGGGGGAGCATGCCGCCGCGCCGCACGGACTTGATCTCCTCGACCACCAGAGTGCCGTCCGGCTCGCGGCGCAGGCCGTCCGCGCGCCCCTGGACGGTGACGGTCCACCCCCGGTGCTGGAAGACGTGGGAGATCACCACCTCGCGCCGGTAGGAGGGGTCCTCCTCCAGCTTCTGCTCCTGATAGCGCCCGTGGATGGCCTGTCCTAGCCAGAGCCGCTCATAGCCGCCGCGGCTGGAGAAGCCGAGGCTGCGCAGGAACGGCGATTCGAGGAGATCGGCTACGGAGAGGTCGAGCTTCAGGCTCTCGGGGTCGAAACGCGGCGCCATCAGGGGAGAAGTATACGCCTCAGTGCCGCCACAGGGCCGCTTTGGGGAGCCCCGGGGCCGAGCCAGGGAACCCTGCCGCGGTACGGAAACACCGTCCGGCTCTTCGGGGGAGGCTCTCCCCTTTCTGGGAGACCCCTCGTCTTTTTGGGGAGACCCCAGGTTCATATGGGGAGACCCCTCGTACTATATGGCCGAGCCTTCGTCTTTTTAGGGAGAGGCCTCGTCTTTTTGGGGAGACCCCAGGTTCATATAGGGAGACCCCTCGTACTATATGAGCTTGCCTCCGTCTTTTTGGGGAGACCCCTCTCCCTTTTTGGACGGGGCTCCGTCTTATTGGGGAGACCCCTCGTCTCTTCAGGGAGAGGGGTCTCCCCAAGAGGCCGCTTAAATATCCCGAGCTCCAGAGTACCCGGCCCGTCTAGGCTGACGGTGGGCCAAGCCCCTCTGCCCTGCTTCCAGGTTCTTCCTCGGAGGTGAAGGCCGGACAACCGCTGGCGACGTTCACAGCCCGGCCATCGAAGGGGCTGGCGCTGGAAGCGCACACGCCATAATCGAGAAGGTACGCATCGCCGTCAAG
>JAICSG010000679.1 GCA_025937035.1 Thermoanaerobaculia bacterium
AGGACGAGGAGCATCGTCACCCGGTAGTCGAAATTGAATTGATAGGCGAGGCACCGGGCCAGCACGAGGTCCAGAAAGATCAGCCACAGCCCGCGGGTGAGCAGGAACCAGGAGAGCTCGGCCCTCGACCGCCGCCGCAGCGCGAGATAGGAGCCGGTGCCGGTGAGCAGGAAGAACACCGGCGCGCAGAAGTGGGTGATCCACCGGGTCAGGAACAGCGCGGCCGAGGCGCTCGCCAGGTCGGTAGGATTCTGTCCGGGGATGCCGAAGAAGTCCCGGGTGTGATCGAGCGCCATGAGGATCATGATCACCCCGCGGAGGACGTCGACCGCTTCGAGGCGCGCGCGGTTTTTCGGATCCTTCACCATGGCGGGCGATCGTACTACGAGGCCGGCCTCTTCACGGATCTCCAGCCTCAGACCGAGCCCGGCCCGTTCTCTGCCCTTTCACCCGGCGGCGTCCGCGGCGGCCCTGACGGCACACCTCAGCAAAATTAAATCCGGCTTGAAGAACGGCGTTATGCCGTTTCTACGTGCCAATTGTTAATTCTCTGTAGACGAGGTCAATTTCCGTCTCTCCTGGCCCGCCTGACGTACCTGCCTTAGTAGAAGGCTCGGGTTGTCTGCGGATTCTTGTTTTTTCTTCACAGGAGGAACTATGAATGTCAGCGTCCGTCGGGTCGTCTCTGCATTTGCATTTCTGCTGATCGCATCCCTCGCTCCCCCTGATCTGTTGGCCCAGAGCTGCGGCGTCGAACGCTGGTCCGTGAAGACGGGTACCGACGCGGACGTCAGCAAGGTCAATCTCTCGTCCTCCACGTCGAACACCATCGCCACCATGCGGGGCTGGCCCACGCCCAGCACGATCCCGTCCAACAACCGCATCTCGCCCTATGAGACGACGGTGTGGGTGCTCAACGCCACCCTCGTCGAGTACAAGCTGGAGGACGATTCCGACTATCACCTGGTGCTCTCCGACTCTTCGGGCAACACTTTGATCGCGGAGATCCCGCTGCCCGCCTGCGTGGGCTCCAGCAGCCCCTTCCTGTCGAAGATCACCAACGCCCGCAACGAATTCAACGCCAGGTACACGCCCACGGGCAGCTTCCAGACCGCCAATATCCCGGTCAAGGTGACCGGCGTCGGCATGTTCGACTTCCTGCACGGCCAGACCGGCGTGGCGCCGAACGGCATCGAGCTCCACCCCGTGCTGGACATCGTGTTCAATCCCACGACCACCACGGACTTCTCGCTGTCCGTCTCGCCGTCCTCCCTGACGATCGCTTCCGGCAGCAGCGGGTCCGCGACGGTCTCCACGTCGATCAGCGGCAGCTTCAACTCGTCGATCGCGCTCTCCGTCTCGGGGCTCCCCTCGGGGGCCTCGGCGTCGTTCAGCCCGACCTCGATCGCGGCGCCCGGCTCGGGCTCGTCGACGCTCAACATCTCGACCGGCACCGCGGCGGCGGGGACCTACAACCTGACGATCACCGGCACCGGCGGCAGCAAGACCCATACGGCGCCGCTCACGTTGACCATCGGCTCCGGAGGTGGAGGAGGCGGGAGCCAGATCCTCGCCAATCCGGGCTTCGAGTCGGGGAGCACCTCATGGACGGCGACCTCGGGAGTGATCAACACATCGTCCTCGGAGCCGGCGCACAGCGGCTCGTGGAAGGCCTGGCTCGACGGCTACGGGACCACCCATACCGACTCGGTCTACCAGCAGGTCGCGATCTTCTCGTCGCACACCACGGCGACGCTGACCTTCTGGCTCCACATCGACACGGCCGAGACCACCACCACGACGGCCTATGACAAGCTGACGGTGCAGGTGCGGAATTCGTCCGGCACGGTGCTCAAGACGCTGGCCACCTACTCCAACCTGAATCACAATACGGGATACTCGCAGAAGACGTTCGACCTCTCGGCGTACATCGGCCAGACGATCCAGATCTACCTGGTCGGCACCGAGGACTCGCAGAAGCAGACCTCCTTCGTCGTCGACGACTTCGCCCTCAACGTCCAGTAAGCCAAGGGGAATAGAACCATGAGCAGAGCATTCATTTTAGCCACGCTGGCTCTCACCCTGACGGGCGGCTCCGCGTCCCGGGCCGCCGAGAAGCCCCAGACGCCGCCCCCGGCGTCGGCGATCCTGGAAAACGCCCCCCGGGGCACGGTCGTGTTCGACGGCGACGGCGGCCGGGCCCAGATCATCCCCCGCAAGGCGGTCCCGGCCCAGGAGGCCACCTACCACGGTGGCCCGGTGGTCTCCCGGCCCACCGTGCAGGCGGTGTTCCTCGGCAATGACTGGCGTAAGAACCGGGCCCGGGAGAACGAGATCCTGAGCGCCCTGCGGGGCCAGTCCGCCGAGCCTCTCAAGCGCTACGGGATCCAATCGTGGGAGCTGGCCGGACAGCTCGAGGACCTCGCGGGAGATCCGCTCCATGGGAGCAGCATCTCCGACCTGGAGATCCAGATCCGCCTGGACAACCTGCTGGGCGGCGCGGGGCCGCTCGACGCCAACACGGTCTACGTGGTCTTCCTGGCGCCGGGCCTCGGCTCGACCCTGGGCCCCAAGGCCACGGACAGGGATTACGCGGCTTATCACAACCACGTCCACTCCGCGGCGGGGGTCATTCACTACGCCGTCGTCCCCTACGACGGCGACCTCTCCCGTTTGACCTCGGCCGCCCGGCGGAGCCTGGATCAGGCGGTGATCAATCCGGAAGGAAACGGCTGGTATTGAGGTGAAGCGGAGGTGAAACGTCGAGCCATCCCGGTCCGGGCTTCCCGGCCGGGATGGCCTTATTCCCTTTCCCACCAGACCTCGCCCTTCGCCCGCTCCTTCCTGCGCGGCACCCCGTACCCCAACCGTTCCAATTCCGCCGCCACCCGCCGGGAGGCCGCCGAACGAGGCGCAGGAGCCGATCGCGATGATGGCGCCGGCGTGGTCCGCCGCCTTCTTCACCAGGTCGAGGGCGGTGCGCCCGCCGATCTTGCAGTAGATCCCGTCGTCCTTGGTCGGGATGGCACCTTCGACGAACTTGCCGTCGTTCTCCCGCATGGCCTTCTTGCGGGCCTCTTCGGCCAGATGGCCGGAGGGGGCGAGGAGCGCTTCGTGATAATCGAGAGAGATCGGATCGACGATCAATTCGTCGAGAGCCGGATGGCTCGTGCGCAGCAGGGATTCCGTGCAGCCGGTGCACTCCTGGAAGGAGAGCCAGATGACGGAGGGGCGCTTGCCC
>JAICSG010001230.1 GCA_025937035.1 Thermoanaerobaculia bacterium
CGGGCGGGACGGGCGCCGGAGTCGGCAGGACGGTCGGCTGGGGCGCCGGCGTCGGAGTCGGGGCCGGCGCCGGAGTCGTGGGGGGAGTCCTCGGCATCGGATGCGGCGGGGTCTCCGGCTCCACCGGCTGGGGCATCTCCGGCTTCGGCGGCTCCGGTGTGGGTTGGGCCTGGGGCTGCGGAGCAGGCGCCACGGGCTCCGGACGAGGAGCCGGTGGCGCCGCCGCGGCCCGTGCCGGAGCCGGGCCGGGGGTGCCGCGCGAGAGCTTCACCCGCATCAGGCTCGTCCCCCCGCCGGGGACCCGGAACTGGGTGACCTCCCCGATCTCGGGACGGCCCCCCTGACGGACGTTGATCTCCGCGATGTAGGTCATGAAGCCGTCGTGGCTGACCTCCACGTGCCAAGCCCCCTCGGCGAGCCCCGCCACGTTCGCCCTCCCCTTGGAGTCGGTCTCCACCGTCGGCGGGCCATCCTTGGGATTCAGCGAGGTGTACTGGACCAGGACATGGGCGCCGGCCAGGGCATGACCTTTGTCGTCCTCCGCCCGCACCTCCACGGCGGCCGGTCCGCTCCAGAGTTGGGCGTGCGCCGCGGCGGGCGCGATCAGCAGCCAGAGCCAGCAGAGCTTCCGCAAGTCGAATTGCACGATCCGCCCCTTTCTGTGAAGCGAGCCGGAGCTCCCGGTGAAGTTTCCCGCCAAGATTGTACTCGCCCGGGCCCCGCTGAAACCTTCCGCGCCGCGCGCCGTATCACCCCTTGACGTCCAACGACCGGGGTAGTACTATCCTGGTAGTTGAAGCGGAGGAAGCGACATGGAAACAGCGGAGACATCGCACCACCTCGGGGATCTTCAGCTCGCCATCATGCGGGTCCTGTGGAGCCGCGGCGAGGCGACGGTGGCCGAGGTCCACGAGGCGCTCGAGCCGGAACGCGGGCTCGCCCTCACCACCATCGCCACCATGCTGACCAAGATGGAGAAGAAGGGGGTGGTGGAGCACCGGGCCGAGGGCCGCCGGTTCATCTACCAGCCGCTGGTGAGCGAGGACCAGGTCCGGCATTCCATGGTGGCCGATCTGACCTCGCAGCTCTTCCGGGGCGACGTGACCGCCCTGGTCAATCATCTGTTGTCCGAGCACGAGATCGACGCGCGGGAGCTCGCACAGCTCCGGGAGCTGATAGCGTCCAAGGGACGCAAGGAGAGTCGCTGATGCTCACGGGATCTTTCGCCGGCCAGGCGGTCGCCTGGATGTTGACCTACCTCCTGCACAGCACCCTGCTGCTGGGCCTCGCCTGGCTCGCCTCCAAGCCGCTCTCACGGTGGTCGGTGGCGGCCGAGGAGATGGTCTGGAAGCTCGCCCTCGTCGGAGCGCTCTTCACCGCCACGCTGCAGCTCGCCGCCGGCTGGCAGCCCGTCGCCGGCCACTGGCATCTGGCGGATCTCAACGGCCCCGCGGCCGTGACGGCTCCCTCTGAATCCACGGGTGCCGGGCTCGTCCCCGTCCGGATGGCGGCGAGAGCGGTCCCCGCGATCCCATCCCATGTCGTGCGC
>JAICSG010000634.1 GCA_025937035.1 Thermoanaerobaculia bacterium
ATTTTCCTGGTCCGGCAAGGACGCTCATCTACGTTACCCCTCTCCACGCAGTGGAGAGGGGGCCAGGGGGTGAGGCCTCGAAGGGCAGACCGCCCCGAGGGCAAGAACGTGGTTTACCCCGTCCCTACTCCCTCACCAGCAGGTACTCCTGAATCCCGTGCTTCAGCAGGAACGAGCGGTCGACGCGGAACCCCTTGAGGAGGTTGGTGACCTCGGCCGGCGCGAGGCGCGGCGAGGGGCGCTCGGCGCCGGTGCGCCGCTCGTAGATCAGGTGCTGGTCGTCCTTGATCCGGAAGCGGTACGGCTGGGCCGGGATGGTCTTGTGGTAGGAGATCAGCGCGAAGAGGATCGCGCCCGGGTTGGTGTGGCGCCGGAGATGCTCGGCGAAGACCGCCAGCTCCTTGCGCTGGAGATAGTCGAAGAGGTCCCAGGCGAGGATCACGTCGAAGCGGGTGTCCTCGGGGACCGAGAGGAGCTCGGCGAAGAAGCTGGGACCGGCGAGGTCGCCCTCCGTGCGGGACGAGAGGGCGGCGTAGAGGTCCTCGATGAACAGCTTGCAGCCGTACTGGGATAGGAACTCGACGTTCGAGCCGACGGCCGAGCCGAGGTCCAGCACGGTCAGCTTGCGCCGGCGGATCTCCTCGCAGAGAGCCGCCAGCGCGAGCGACCGGTGGACGTCGGGCTCGACCTCGACCTGAACCCGGCCCTGTTCCTTGCGGGGGCCGGAGCCGCGGGGGGAAAACCAGCTCATCAGGCGGTGGCCTTGACTCCCGCGGCCTCGGACCGGTTGTTGTTCGCCTCACGGTCGCGGTCGCGAGCCGGCTCGTCGCGGGTCGACCCGCCGCCCGTCTCCTTCGGCGGCTCCATGTCGATGCTCCCCTTGAACCGCGAGCCGTCCTCGAGGATCACGCGCGGCGCCGTGATGTTGCCCCGGATCGCGCCGGACTGGCGCAGGATCGCCTGCTCGCGGGCGAAGACGTTGCCGTCGACCTCGCCTTCCACGACGACCACCTTGCCGAAGACGTCGGCCTTCACGCGGCCGTTCTTGCCCACGGTCACGTTGTTCTGCTTGAGGTCGACCTTGCCCTCGACCCGGCCTTCGATGACCAGGTCCTCCTCGCCGCTGAGATCACCCTTGATGAAGATCGAAGGGCCGATGGTGGCGCGCTCCGAAGGCCGGCGCGGCGGCTCGCTCGGGGCGGCGGGCGGGGGGGTGGGGGAGGGGGCCGGCGCGGCGGTCATGGGGCGCGGCGCGGCGGTCGGCTGGGGCTGTGGGGACGGTGGATCGTCGCTCTTCTTCCAGACCATGAAACTTCTCCTTCACAGACGATTGGATAAGTGGCAGAAGGGAGGGTATGAGCCGGAGGAGGAGAAGTCAAGGAGAAAATAGATGGATGTCGATATTTCCGGCCAGAACCTCACCCCTGTCCCCGGGGCGCTCCCGGGGACAGGGGTGAGGTCTTACACCAGCCGCGCGTTCAACGTGATCTCCACCCCCCCCAGCGCCTGGGAGACGGGGCACCCTTCCTTGGCCTTGCGGGCGGCTTCCTGGAAGGCGGCGTCGTCGATTCCGGGGATCGAGGACTCGTTATCGAGCTCGATGCGGGTGATCTTGAACCCTTCGCCCACCTTCTCCAGGTGGACCTTGGCCGTGGTGGCGACGCGCGTGGGGGTGAAACCCGCGCGGCCGAGGCCCGCCGAGAGGGCCATGGAGAAGCAGCCGGCGTGCGCGGCGCCGATCAGCTCCTCGGGGTTGGTCCCCCCCGCCTCCTCGAAGCGCGAGCCGAACGAGTAGCGCCCCTCGAAGGCGCCACTGCCCAGCTTCATCGTCCCGTGACCGTCCTTGAGACTCCCTTCCCAAACCGCGTTGGCCTTGCGTACCGGCATGTGAAAATCCTCCTTCGAATTCGAATTGGAGATCGTCGTGCTCTACGGCTTGCCGGGCGGATGGGCCGCGCGGAAGTCGAGCTTCTGGTCGGGCGCGAGCTTGCGCAGGCCGGTGATCTCGACCGCCCGGTCGGCCTGCCAGTCCACGTGCAGGATCACCTCGATCTTGTCGCCGGGCTGGATGTCTCGCAGCGGGACGTTCCTGGCGACCAGGAACGGCATGGTCATGGAATCCATGCCCTCCACCTTGCCGTCGCGGGTGACGAAGCCGTCGACCGCCTCGTGGTGGAGCTCCAGAAGATTGCCGTTGGCCGGGCTGGGCAGCGCCACCACCTGGCCGCGGACGATGTAGTTGTGGCCCCTCTCCTTCCGGGCGCATCCCAGGGTGAGCAGGATGGCCAGAGCCCCCAGGGTGAGGCTCCATTTCAGCGCTGACCGCATCGCTCCCTCCCTCGACGGCGGATCGTAGCACGGCCCCGGCCCCAGGCTTTGATAAGGTACCTCTCGCTGAGGAAGGGAGGAGATGTATGAGCGATCAAGGGGATCTCCGGCTGGGTGGCTTTGCCGCCGCGGTGGACGCGCGGCTCGCGCGGTGGCGGGACGAGGGCTTCGGCAGACGGATGTGGGAGAAGGACTTCCGGCTCTGGTCGCCGGAGCCGATCCCGGAGCTGAGCAACCGCCTGGGGTGGCTGGACCTGCCGAACCGCATGACGGCGGAGGTCGACCGGCTGACGCGGCTGGGGCGGGACGCCCAGTTGGAGGGCATGCGCGACGCCGTGGTCCTGGGGATGGGCGGATCGAGCCTCGCCCCCGAGGTCTACGCGCGGACCTTCGGCCCCGCCTTCGGCTATCCGGCGGTGACGGTGCTCGACAGCACCCATCCCGACGCCGTGCGCTCCCTCGCCCAGCGGCTCGACCCCGCCCGCAGCCTGTTCGTGGTGTCGAGCAAGTCGGGCACCACCACCGAGATGAAGTCCTTCTTCTTCTACTTCTGGGAGATGCTGAAAGGGGTCCCCGACCGCGGCCGGCACTTCCTGGCGGTGACCGATCCCGGCACCCCCCTGGAGGCGATGGCCCGCGAGCGGGGGTTCCGGGCGGTGGTCAACGCTCCCGAGGAGGTGGGGGGGCGCTACAGCGCCCTCACCCCGTTCGGCTTGGTGCCGGCGGCGCTCCTGGGCGTGGACGCCGGCCGCCTGCTCTCCCGGGCGCGCTCCATGGCGGAGGCCTGTGGTCCCCAAATCTCCGCCGAGAACAATCCCGGCCTGCGCCTCGGCGCCGCCATGGGCGAGCTGGCCCTCGCCGGCCGTGACAAGGTGACCTTCGTCACCTCCCACTCCCTGGAGTCGTTCCCCGACTGGATCGAGCAGCTCATCGCCGAGAGCACGGGGAAGATCATTCTCAAGGGGGGCGAGCACCGGGGGATCGTGCCGGTGGCGGGCGAGCCCCTGGGAGGGCCGGAAGCGTACGGGAACGACCGCTTCTTCGCCGCCCTTCTGCTCCAGGGGGACGACGTCTCGG
>JAICSG010000467.1 GCA_025937035.1 Thermoanaerobaculia bacterium
CCACGGGGCTCCAGTCCGGAGCTTTCGGCTGGACGGCCGCCCGGGCGGGAGGGGGGACCAGCGGCGGGGGCACCGGCAGGGTTCGCGCCGGCGGACTGGCGGGGAGGCCACCGCCGCCGAACCTCGCCTGCGCCGCGGCCATCGCCCTGGCGACGTGCGGCGCCGGGGAGGGGGGCGCGGCCGCCGGCTTGGGCTGCACCGGCCGTGGGGCGGCTCCCGCCGCCATGCCCCGGCCGACCGCCGCCTGGACGTGGGGGGCCGCCGGCCGGGGAGCGCCCGCGGGTTTCGCCTGGACGGCGCCGACCGCCGCCTGAACGTGCGGCGCCGGCGGCCGGGCAGCGATGGGATAGACCGGGACGAACGGACCCCGCGGGTTCTGTGGCACAGCGGCTCCCCTCCCTGGCTTCGGCTTCTGTGAAGGATTCCTGGCGGGCGATTCTAGAGCAGCCCGGTCCGGGGCACAACGCCGGGCCCCGCGGGTCTTGATATCCGATTCCGGCTCCGTAGGAGCCAGGCATGTAGAAGCCCGGAGGGCGGCAGGAAGGCGATCCGGGGCCCCGTCCCAACGAAATCCCCCGCTCCTCCGTAGAAAGCAGAGAAGCCGCAGCACGGTCTTGCTATCCTGTTCCCGCAAGCTCTGAGCCCAGGAGAGCCATCGTGAAGAGATTGCTCGCGTTCCTTCTTCCGCTGCTCGCCCTCCCCCTCCACGCCGCCACCATCCCCGTCACGGGCCGCGTTCTGGCCCCGGACGGCAAACCGGCGGCGGGGGTCCATGTCCTCCTGGTGCCCGAGGTCTCGGCCTTCGAATTCGCCAAGCTGGAGCTGGCGGGCAAGGCGGGACCGGCGCCGGTGGCGAACGGGGTGACCGACGCGGCGGGGAGCTTTCGGCTCACCGCTCCGGAGGCCGGGATGTGGCGGGTCCGGGTGGAGGGGGCCGGATATGCGCCGCTGGAGGCGCTGCTCGCTCCCCTGACGGAGGAGACCGAGCTCATCGACGCCGAGATGGTCCCCGGCGACGGCCTCCAGGTGAAGGTGGTGGACCCCCAGGGCAAGCCCCTCGCCAACGCCTGGGTGCGGGTGGAGAGCCCCCGGGAGGAGCGGAGGAGCCAGGAGACCTGGCGGCTGCCGGCCCGCCGGATCGCTTTCACGGACGCGGGCGGCGGCGCCACCCTGCCGCGGCAGCGGGGCGAGACGGTCACGGTGTGGGCCGCCGCCCCTGGGGTTCCGCCGGCGCGGCTGGAGAACGTCCGCGGAAGCTCCGCCACCCTCCATCTGGCGGCCGGCGCGGCGCGGCGGATCGAGGTCCGCGATCCTCAGGGCAAGCCGGCGCCGGGCGTCCTGGTCGCCCTGGCGGACAGCTCCCGGGTGGCCGGGCGCACGGCGGACGGGGGTGGTCTCGATCTGATGGCTCAGGCGGGGGGAATCGACCTGCGCCTGCTGACGGAGGACGGCCGGCGGACCGACTACCGGCTGGCGCCCCCGAAGCCGGAGGAAAAGGGGCCGGCGGTGATCGCCCTGAAGCCGGCGGCGCCGGTGAGCGGCAAGGTGGTGGCGGAGGGGACCGGCCGCCCGCTCCCCGGGGCACTGGTGTGGACGGACCTGGACCCCGGCGCCCTGACGCGCGCCGGGCAGGACGGCACCTTCCGGCTGGCCAACGTCGAGCGGGAGGCCGGGGTCTTCACGGCCGCTCCCGGTTACTTCACCGGGCGGGAGGTACCGAAGGGTGAACGGCTCCCCACCTTCAAGCTCCAGCCGCGGATCTCGGCGGCGGGGATCGTGGTGGACGAGGCGGGCCATCCGGTGGCGGACGCCAGGATCCAGGCCGCTCCGGCGCCGGGCTCGCGTGGGTTCCGGAGCCTGAGCATGGAGGTCTGGCGGAGCGGGGGTCTCGCGCGCAGCGCGGCCTCCGGCCGCTTCACGCTCTCCAGGCTGGCGGCGGGGGTGCCCTATGCGTTGCGCGTCCGGCGGGAGGGGTTCGCCCCAGCGGACGCGGAGCTGCCGGCGCGCCAGGCCGGCGTGGCGGCGCCGGAGATCCGGATCGTCCTGCACCCGGGGCGCACGGCCCACGGCGTGGTGATCGACGGGAATCGCCGGCCCGTGGCCGGGGCCCAGGTCGCCCTGGAGCCCTCCCGCGCCACGGATCCGAGGGCCCGCATCCGCCAGGTGATCGACCCCTTGGATCTGCCGGGCGTGGCCACCGACGGCGCGGGCCGCTTCGAGATGAAGGGCCTGCCCGCGGGGACGTACGATCTCACCGTCCGCGCCAAGGGGTTCGCGCCGCTCACCGTCCCCGCGCTCGCCGTTCCGGACGGCAAGGGGACGACCGATCTCGGCACCGTGCAACTGGCTCCCGGGGCCACCGTCCGCGGCGTGGTGGTCGATGCCCAGGGGGAGCCGGTGGCGGAGGCGGAGGTGCTGGCGCAGGGGGGAGGCCGCGCGGAGATCGCGCGCTTCCTGAACGGCCTGGAGGGGCCGAGCGCCGTCACCGCCGGGGACGGCTCGTTCGCCCTGGAGGATCTCGCCCCGGGCGCGCCGCTCGACCTCATCGCCATCCACCCGGGATACGCGCCGGGAGAGGCCCCGGGTGTCGCCGTGCCCTCGGCGGCGCCGGTCCGCATCGTGCTCCAGCCCACCTCCCGGGTCTCGGGACGGGTGACCGGCTCGGACGGCAAGCCGGTCGCCGGGGCGAACGTCGGCCTCGACGAGAGCTCCCGGGGCTCCGCCCAGCGGCTCTGGGAGATCTCCCTCCGGGCCTCCCACAAGGCGGTGACGGACGACGCGGGGAGCTTCTCGTTCGAGGGCGTCTCCCCCGGCCCGATCGCCCTCGTCGCCGATGCGCCGCGCCACCAGGTTCAGGCGCTCACCGGGCTGGAGGTGAAGCCGGGCCAGGATCTCTCCGGGGTCGAGATCGTGCTCCCCGCCGCGGCCGCGGTCGAGGGGCGGGTGCTGCTGCCGGACGGGCGTCCCGCCGAAGGGGCCGAGGTGACGGTGGCCGAGCCGGCCCGCAACGGCGCCTTCTCCGCCAGCCCGAGCGGCAGAGCCGACGACACGGGCCATTACCGGATCGAGCGGGTCTCCCCCGGGCCGCACACCCTGGAGGCGTACGCCGAGGGGTACCGGCGCGCGGTGCGCGACGTCGAGGTCAGGGACGAGACCCGCGGGGTGGACTTCCAGCTCGAAAAGGTGCGCGGGGAGGTGTCCGGCCGGGTGGTCGACGACGCCGGAAATCCCCTCCCGGAAGCGACGGTCGTCCTCTACGGCCCTTCCCGCGGCTCGGGGTCCGCGGACTCGGCGGCGGACGGCTCCTTCCGGATCACCGGCGTCGAGGACGGCTCCTACCGCATCCGCGCCGGCAAGCCGGGCTACGCGCCCTACCGCTCGCCGAGCGAGGTGACGGTGGCCGGCGGTCCGGTGACCGGGATCGAGGTGAGGCTCTCGGCCGGCGAGGGCGCCATCGCGGGGCGGCTGAGCGGGCTCGAATTCAGCCAGCTCGCCCGGGTGCGCGTGTGGGCCGATTCGCAGCTCAACCAGGGGCAGGTCGACGCGGAGGGGAATTACCGGATCCCCCACCTGCCGCCGGGGACGTGGAGGGTGATCGCCGAGGTGCCGGACACGCCGCTGCACGCCGAGGGGAGGGCGACGCTCGATCCCGGTGTCCCCGAGGCCCGGCTCGACCTGCGATTCGGCGGCGGCCACGAGCTGAGCGGCGTGGTGCTGCGCAACGGCGAGCCGCTCGCCGGGGCCGGCCTGGGCCTCGCCAGGGCCAACGCCGGCGTGGCGTCCCAGTGGGCGGAGACCGATCACCAGGGGATGTTCCGCTTCGGCGGGCTGGAGGACGGCACCTATCTGCTCCGGGTGCGGACGCCGAACGGCGCCTGGCATCAGGAGACGGTCGAGATGGCCGGCGATCAGACGATCCAGGTGGACCTGCGCACGGCGAGCCTCTCCGGACGGGTGGTGGACGCGACGGACTCCTCGCCGGTCTCCGGCGCCGCGATCCTCCTCAAGAATCCGGAGGGAGGGCGCTTCGGCGATCCCGGCGAGGCCACGACCGACGCCCGCGGCGTCTTCCATATCCCCGAGGTGGGAGAGGGCTCCTGGACGCTGCAGGCCACGCGGGAGGGGTACGCGACGGGCGAGCGGACGGTCCAGGTGGACGGGGAGACCCCGCCCGGCGACGTCGAGATCCGCCTCGATCCCACCGAGGGTGTGACGGTGGAGGCCCTGCTCCCCACCGGGCAGCCGCCGGACCGTATCCGGGTGGCGGCGCTCGACGGCTCGGGACGGGCGGTGGCGGCCGGCGTCTTCCCCACCGGGGAGAACGGCCGGACGCGGGTCTCGAACGTGCCGCCG
>JAICSG010001209.1 GCA_025937035.1 Thermoanaerobaculia bacterium
CTCCGGGGCGATCCTCTCCGGGTCGGCGGAGCACCTCCTCCACCTCCTCTTCGCTGACGTTGTGGCGATAGATGTGGGGCTCCCCAGTTTCCGGGTCCACGTAAAAGCGGATCTCCATTCCACGATTCTAGGGCATCGGAAGAAAGAACGGCGAGGTTGGATCGCTGAAGGTCGCTCAAAATCAAAAAGCCCGGCTGGGCCGGGCTCCGCGGAAAGCTTCAGGCTGGTAGCGCATACGGGATTCGAACCCGTGTTACCGGCGTGAGAGGCCGGCGTCCTGGACCCCTAGACGAATGCGCCACGTGTCCAACGAGGACTTCCATCGGACCCGCGAAGGGTACCACAGACATTCCGGGGCGTTCAACCTCGTCGCGCGAGACATTATTCCGTATACCTGGAGGCCTCCAGTGCACTATGCTTTGTAGTACCGTAAACGATTCCAGGGGCGCGGGCTGTCGCGCCTCTCCGAGGGGATTTCTTTGATCAAGCTGGTCGCAGCCACCGGAAGCCCATCGCTCGTGATCACGGGCCGGCGCCCGTTCACCGTGGGCCGGATGGCCTCGTGCGACCTGCCCATCCAGGACCCCACCGTCTCCCGCCGCCACGCCGAGCTCGAGCTCACCGGCGCGGGGGTGCGGGTGCGCGACGTGGGGTCGACCAACGGCACCTACCTCGACGGCACGCGGATCATCGACGCCCTCGCCACCCCCGGCTCGCGGGTGGCCTTCGGCAAGGTCGACTTCGAGGTGCAGGTCCAGGAGCCGGCGGCGGCCGAGGAGGAATTCGCCGGCGAGGGGGCGCTCGACGCCACCATCCTGCGCCAGATGCCGGTGAGCGGCCGGGCGGACATCGCCTCCCAGCTCGCCGAGCGGCCTCAGGGGTCCTCCCTGCTCAAGGTCGCCGGCGAATCCCCCGAGGACCGCCAGGCGCACAAGCTCAACCTCCTGCTCGACATCGTCAAGGAGCTCTCGCAGCAGACCGAGGTGGATCGGCTGCTCGACCGCGTCGTGGGCCTCACCTTCCAGGTGATGAGCGTCGACCGGGTGGCGGTGATGACCTTCGAACGGGGTGAGCTCATCCCGCGGGTCTGGCGCAGCCGGGTCGAGGCGCCGGCCGGGAGCTGGGTGGTGCCGCGGGCGATCGCCCGCAAAGCCATCGAGGACCGGGTGGCGGTGCTCTCGGAGAACGTCCTGGCCGAGGACGCCACCGCCGCCGGCATCGAGAGCGCCCTCTGCGCGCCGCTCCTGGGAAACCAGGGGAGCGTGCTCGGCATCATCTATCTGGACAGCCTGGGGCCGGGCCACGCCTTCAGCGAGGAGGACCTCGAGTTCTTCACCGCCTTCGCCGGCATCGCGGCGGTGGCGATCGAGAACGGCCAGCTCATCGAGCGTATGCGGCGTGAGGCCGTGGTGCTGTCGAACTTCCAGCGCTACTTCGCCCCCGACCTCGCCCGCCAGATCGCCGGCCAGGAGGGGGAGATCCAACTCGGCGGCGCCAAGCGGCAGGTGGTCGTCCTCTTCTCGGACATCCGCGGCTTCACCCGCCTCTCCGAGCGCATGAGCCCGGACGAGATCGCGGGGCTGCTCACCGACTACTTTACCGA
>JAICSG010001113.1 GCA_025937035.1 Thermoanaerobaculia bacterium
CAGCCGTCCCGCACGAGCCGCGAGCTGGTGCGCACGCTGCCGCTCGGCCCCGAGGCGCGGGAGGCTTTCGGCGAGCTGGTGCGGACGGTCGAGCTGTCGCTCTTCGGCGGCGCGCCGGTGGGAGCCGAGGACTACGAGCGCAATCTCGCCCGTTTCCAGGCGCTCACCCGGAGAGCGGCTTGAGCGAGCCCGCTCCCGAGATCGTGGAGCCGCCCGAGATCGAGGGCGGGTTCTCCCGCCGGACGCTCGGCTGGGTCATCGGCTGCGTCGCGGTCTCGTTCGTGGCCGCCATCCTGCTCAGCGTCTACGGGCGGGACCTGACGAGCCGCTCCACGCCGGAGGCCAACACCTTCAGCTACAGCGCCGTCGGGCACCACGGGCTGGTCCAGTTTCTGAGCTCGATGGGGCTCGGGGTGGTCTCCCGCCAGGCGCCGGCGGGGGGCGTGGGCCCCGGCCGGCCGCTGGTGGTGGCCGAGCCGGACTCCTCGGACTCGGCCCGCCTCAAGACGCTGCGCGAGGAGGCCCGGGACCGCCACGCGATACTGGTGATCGTGCTCCCCAAGTGGGTCCCCGGCCCGCCGGACGAGAAGAAGCCGGACTGGCTCTCCAAGGTGACCCTGATGAGCCCCGAGCGGGTCGAGCTGGCCCTGCGGGCGTTCGGGGACGGCGAGCTCAAGGAGGTCAAGGTCGAGCGCGCCGGCCGTCTGCGCTGCACGGCCGAATGGGAGGGCTCCGAGGCCGTGCTGGACATCGCGCCGCCGGCCCAGCTCCTGGCGCCGTCGCCGGACCTCGAGCCGGTCGTCCAGTGTCCGGAGGGATACCTGATCGCCCGCCGCGTGGGAAAGCCGGAGCCGCGGACGTTCGTGATCGCCGATCCGGACCTGCTCAACAACCAGGGGCTCGACCGGGGGGACAACGCGGAGGGGATCTACCGGTTCTTCACCCACGACCTGGCGGCCCAGGGGGTGGTGTTCGACGAGACGATCCACGGCTTCAACCGGGTGCCGGGCCTGCTGGCGGAGTCGCTGCGCTTCCCCATGGTGCTGGGGGTGCTGCAATCGCTCCTGCTGCTCGGGGTGGTGCTCTGGGCGGGCATGGGGCGGTTCGGCAAGCCGCTGCCGGCGGCTCCGGCGCTGGGGGCGGGCAAGGAGATCCTGATCGACAACACGGCGAAGCTGCTGGTGAACGGCGGCTACGCCGGGGACAGCCTGTTCCTCTACTTCCGGCAGGTGACGAGGGCCGTGGCCGCGCACTATTTTCTGCCCCCCGACCTGCCGGAGGCCGAGCGGCTCGCCCGGCTGCAGCGGATCACCCATCTGCACGGGCTGACCTGGGACCTCGCGGCGCTGGAGCGGAGCATCCACCAGCTCCCCGACGGCCGGCGGGGGGGCGACGGGGCGGCGAGGATCGCCCGCCGGCTCTATGACTGGCGAATGGAGATGATGAATGGCAATCGAGAAGGTTCGTGAGCTGGGGACCGCGCTGCGGGAGCGGATCGGCCGGGCGATCGTCGGCCAGGACGACGCGATCCATCTGATGATGGTAGCCCTGATCTCGGAGGGGCACCTGCTCTTCGAGGGGCCGCCCGGGACCGGCAAGACCCTGCTGGCGCGGGCCTTCGCGGCGTGCGTCAAGCTGGACTTCAAACGGGTGCAGTTCACCCCCGACCTGATGCCGGGCGATCTGATCGGCACGAACCTGTTCAATTTCCAGACGAACACGTTCACGTTGACCAAGGGGCCGCTGTTCACCGAATTGCTGCTCGCCGACGAGATCAACCGCACGCCGCCGAAGACCCAGGCGGCGCTGCTGGAGGCCATGCAGGAGCG
>JAICSG010000867.1 GCA_025937035.1 Thermoanaerobaculia bacterium
CCGGTCAGCTCGTCGTGGGTCGCCTGGCGGGCGAGCTGCAGGGCCATCAGCCGCTTGTCCGAGACGTCCTGGAAGACCAGGACGGCGCCGACGATCCTCCCCTCCAGGGAGCGGATGGGGGAGCAGGTGCTCTCGATGGCGTAGCGCCGGCCGTCGCTCCGCTCCAGGGTGACGCGCTCGGCCAGGCGGAAGCTCTGCCCCTCCTCCAGGCAACGGCACAGCAGCTTCCCGATGTCCTCGCGCTCGCCCCCCTGGCCCGTCAGTTGGAAGATCTCGGGGAGCGGCTTCCCCATCGCCCCGGCGCGGTCCCAGCCGGTGAGCTTCTCGGCCACCAGGTTGAGATATTTGACACACCCTTTGTCGTCGGTGGCGAGCACGCCGTCGCCGATCGAGGCGAGGGTGACCTGGGCCAGCTCCTTCTCGGCGTAGAGCTCGGCCACCTGGCTCTCGTAGGCGCGCGTGGTCTCGGTGAGCAGGTTGCGCAGGATCGCGTTGTCGAGCTCGTACGGGCCGGGGGTCATGCGGCCACCTCGCGGAGGAGGACCAGGATGGCGGTCAGGTTGTAGAAGGCGAGGTTCCCCCGCGGCGTGGGGCCGATCTCCCCGCAGGTGAAGAAGCCGGAGAGGGGGACGCCGCCGAGCGCGCCGCGCACCGCCGCCCCCTCATCCCCGGCGTGTTCGCCCAGGATCGCCTCGCGCCCCATGCAGGAGAAGAGGATGGCCGCCTCCGGCCCGGTGCCGGCAGTCAGCCGGGCGGCCGCGCGCGCCAGGGAGCGGTCGTTGCCCATGCCGAGCCGCACGTGGTCCCCGGTCTCGACGTCCCCCAGGAAGGTGACGGTGCCCGGGGGATCGTCGAACAGCCGCATGCTGCGGTAGAGCCCCTGGCGGTCCGGCCGCGGCCCCTCGATGATCAGGGGGAAGCGGTTGGCCGCGGCGGGCATGGGGGCGAGCTCGCCGTCGAGAGTGAAGAAGCGGCGGTACCAGCCGGCCGCCGGCTCGCCGTCGATCTCGTGGACCACCCCGCCGGCTTCGGCGCGGGTGACCGTGTAGACGGGGGAGGCCGGGCTCCAGCCCCGCACCACCTCCACCTGCATGTTGAAGCCGTGCAGGGTCACCACCAGGGCCGCGCTGGGGAGGATGCGGTCCCCCACGAACACCCGCGCGCCGGCCCGGGTCAGCGGCTCGTTGTAGGAGGCGAGCCCTCCGGCCACGAACGGCGGCGTGCTGACCAGGGTCCGCCGCAGGTCGGCGAGGAGCCCCTCGGCGGGGAAGCGCAGGCCGTCCATCAGCACCAGCGCCCCGTCGGCGGCGGCGATGCGGCGCGCCACCGCCTCCACCCGCCGGGCGGGCGGCGGCTCGCCATGGGTGCCGGGGATCACCTCCACGGCGGCGCGATGGTGGCGCGGGTCGCCGAGCCAGAAGAGCTGGACCGTGCCGGCGCTCGTGGTCTCCGCGTCCGCGAACTGGGTCACCGACTCGCAGCCGAAGCGCAGGGCGTCCGGCCAGACCGCGGTCAGGGTCCCCAGGGTCTCGCGCAGTTGCTGCTCAGGCGGCAGGAACGCGAGCACCACGTCGGGCGGACGTCCGGCCTCCTCGCAGGCGGCGAGCAGGATCTCCCGCGGGCAGCGGCCGGCGGGCAGATGAACGGTTCGGCTCCGCATGACAGTCCCCGAGGGCGCGCCCCGTCCCTGGACCAGGCGAGCCCCCCGCGCTCTCTCCCTCGTTTGATCCCTCTGTGCCTCGAAATTGTACGCCCGGGACAAGCGAGGCGGAAGAAGCAAAGGCTTGAATAAGCCCGACCCTACTCCAGACCCGCCTCCGTATACTCCCCGTAGACCCCGCGCAAGGCGTCCGAGATCTCCCCGAGCGTGACCTCGGCGCGCACACAGTCGAGGATGGCCGGCAGGAGGTTCCGGTCTTCCTGGGCGGCGGTGGTGAGGGCCTGGAGGGCGCCGGCGGCCCGCTCCCGGTCCCGCCGCTCGCGCAGGGCGCGCACCCTCTCGACCTGCTCGCGCTCCGCCGCGGGATCGATGCGCAGGATCTCCGTCGGCGCCTCCTCTTCAGAGGCGAAGGCGTTCACCCCCACCACGATCTCCCGCTTCTCCTCGACCGCCATCTGGTACTGGTAGGCGGCGTCGGCGATCTCCCGCTGCTGGAACCCCCGTTCGAGGCCGGCCAGCGCCCCGCCCATTTCATCGATGCGGCGGATGTAGTCGCGGGCCCGCTGGACGATCTCCTCCGTCCACGCCTCGATCACCCAGGAGCCGCCGAGCGGATCGGCCACGTCCGCCACCCCGCTCTCATGGGCGATCACCTGCTGGGTGCGCAGGGCGAGGCGGGCCGCCTCCTCGGTGGGGAGCCCCAGCGCCTCGTCGAGCGAGTTCGTGTGCAGCGACTGGGTGCCGCCGCAGACCGCCGCCAAGGCCTGGATCGCCACCCGCACCACGTTGTTCTGCGGCTGCTGGGCGGTGAGGGTCGAGCCGGCC
>JAICSG010000949.1 GCA_025937035.1 Thermoanaerobaculia bacterium
CAGGTCGCCGTTGCGCGCCAGCCCCTCGATGGTGGTCACCGCCTTGCCCTCGGCCTCGACCGCCAGCATGGCGCAGCTCTTGACCGACTTGCCGTCCACCCAGACGGTGCAGGCGCCGCACTGGCTGGTGTCGCACCCGACGTGGGTGCCGGTGAGACGCAGGTGCTCGCGCAGCAGCTCCACCAGAAGCGTGCGCGGCTCCACGTCGACGGAGTGATTCTTTTCATTGACTTTCAGGGTGATCGTGGCCATAAACCTCCCTCTTCCCAGAGAGCTTGCCCACAGGCCGGCAGGACTGACGCATCGCATCTTAAGCCCGGGGATCGGGCGGTGCAAGACGGGGGAGAGAAGGGAAGGGTTGTCAGCCGCCCTTGATCAGGAAGACCTCCGCCGGATCGCACCGGCGAGCGACCAGGGCCGGCACCTCGTCTCCACCCATCTCCCCCAGCTCGATGTCGGCGAGGGCCTGCTCGAAGGCGTCCTGCACGCTGCACCCCGAAGCCACCGCCAGGTAGAAGGCCGAGGAGAAACGGATGGCGGCCCGGTCGGCGACCGCGGTCGACATGCCCACGACGCAGTCGATGTGCTCGGCGATCGCCTCCCCGTGCTCCCGGGTATAGCAGGCGTTGAGCACGACGCAGCGCAGCCGCTGGTTGAATCGCGCGAGCAGGCGGGCCAGACGATCGGCCGCCACCGGGCGGCTCAGGCCGTCGTCGCCCTGGAGCACGATCGAGCGGTCGCGGTGGCCGTGACCGCTGAAGTGGACGACCTGCGGCTTGGTGCGCAGCAGGTGCTCCTGGATCTCCCCCACCCGCACCGCCCATTTCTGGGCGAGCTCGCACCGGCCGCCCAGGGCCGCCGAGACGAGGGCCCGGTCGATGGCGCGGACCTCCTCGTCGAGACGCAACGGCGAGGAGTCGGCCGGGTTGGCCCCCAAGAAGAGGATACGGATCTTCTGGCTCTCCTCCCGCTTGGCCGCCGCGTCGGTCCGGTCGCCCCGGCTCGCCTCCGACGGGGCCGGCATTGCCAGGCTCAGACCGCCGTGGACCGTGCCGACGTTGCCCAGGTTGATACCGCCCTGGTTCTTCTGACGGATGTTGAGGCCCGGCCCACTCGCCGCAGGTGCCGTGGGAGGCTCCGCCGCTGCCGCCACCGGCCTTGGTGGAACAGGCTCTGGAGCCGGACGCGGGGGCCGGCCCGAGCCCATGTCCCTCATCGCTGCTCCCGAGGCGCTTTCGCCGGTCATCGCGAGCCAGACGGCGACCCGCGCCTCGATCTCCCGCCGGTGCTCCTCGGGAGCTTCCTGAAGGGCCAGCAGCTCGACGCCCGACATGGAGCGCGCCAGGACGCCCGCGACCTCGCGGCAGACCCGGCGGCTCTCCTCGTCCACGGCCGCGGGGCCTTCGGTCCAGTAAGCGATCAGTAAACCGACAAGATGCTCTTTCTCCACGCTCGTCCTCTCTCCGCTGGAGTCATTTCTTGTAGTTGAGGTGCCTCACCGCGCCGACGGACCGTGAGTTGCTGCTCGGATTCACCTTCCGGCAGGGGTGCTGCAAGGTCTCCCAAAGTCGAAGGCTGCGAGCTTGCCAGTCGGCCCGACATCTGTACAGGGCTTCTCTTGAGAACATATGGGAATTTAAATCTTTCGGTCGTTCGACCACCCGGTGGCAGCGGAGCCATCAAGTCCATCGGAACGTCCGGCCGCGGCACCACCTTCTCCGCAATCATGTCGAGCGGCTCCGCCAGCGCCAGCTCGGCTTGCCGGTAGAGATGAGCCAGCTCGAGCAGCAGGATTCCGATTATGGCGACCATCCCCCAACGCCAGCGGTAGAAGAGAACGGCGCGCTTGAGATAGCCCGCGAGCGCCTGGGCGGACCGGTTGCGTACCTTTCCCCAGCGTTCCAAAACTCTTTCGATCCGCTCCGCGTCCCAGGCACTTTCGATTTGGTTGGGGTCTTCGCTCTCCGGCGCGGCCGCCCCTTTGCCCTTCTTCGCCTTCCTCTTCTGGCGGAGCCGCTCGGCCATGATGGCCAGTTGCCGGCGGCGCTCGACAATCACCTCGGCCATCAACGGCCGGAGCAGCGGCCGGACCTCCTCCCGGCCTGGAGTGGCCACGACGACCGCCAGATGGCCGAGGAGATTCAGGCTGTAGACCTCGGGCCCGGCGTTGTAGGCGCCCCTCCCTCCTCCGCTCAGCACTATGGTCTGCGGACGCTCGCGGAGCAGGCGCCTCTCCTCACGCTCCAGGGCGGTGGCCGCGAACGCCGA
>JAICSG010000710.1 GCA_025937035.1 Thermoanaerobaculia bacterium
AGTTGTCACAGGCATCGCCTATGCCGTCGAGGTCGGCGTCCGCTTGATCGGGATTGGGCGTTCGCGGGCACTTGTCCAAGAGATCGGGGATGTTGTCGTGGTCCTGGTCCGGCGGCGGAGTGCCTCCGGGTGGCGGAGTGCCTCCGGGTGGCGGGGTGCCTCCAGGCGACGGGGTGCCTCCGGGCGGCGGAGCGCCGCCGCCCTCGGCTTTGGCCAAGTAGAAGGTCTCGAAGCCGCCCGCGGTATCGCTCACCCTGGCCGCGAGGCCGATCCGGTTCTCGCCGTTGCCGAAGGCGCCGGCCGCGGCGGCGGTATCAACCAAGCCGAAAGCCCAGCCGGAATTGCCCGTTCCGGAGTCCGTCGCCTCGATGTCCACCGGCGCGCCGAGGGGCGCTTCCAGGAGAGTCGCTCCCGTGGGGGATACGACCCGCAGCACCAGCGCCTCCAGGCGCAGGTGGCGCTTCGAGGCGGGCTCGTTGGGATTGAAGATGATCAGCAGCGTGTCCGCCGTGGGATTGCCGAGCTCGGAGAGCTTGCGGGTCAGGGTCTGCGAGGCGCCGGTCTTCTCGTCGCCGCCGGCGATGCCGGCGGGACACGCCGGCGAGCCGGGACCCATGACGTCAGCGCTGCCGTTCCATGAGACGCATCCCGATTCCACTCTCTGGTTTTGGATCGTGAGCACCGTTGCCACGTGGCCGAGGCCGGTGCCGTGCTGGTCGATGGGACCTACGTAATTGAGACCGACGCCGCGCGCGCCACCGGGCAGGCAGAACGCGCTGAGGACGACTGCGAACACGACGGAAAGACGGCGGCTGAGCGGTGCCATGGTTGAGCTCCCTCGTTGATCTGAGTTGTCATTCCAAGATGTAGGATCAAGGCTTCGGCCCCCTCGGTGCGCGACTCAAGCAATTAGGGTGCCAACAAAATTGGCAGGTTCAAGGAATAGATAATTATCCTCATCTCCAAGTGTGGACAATGGAATTTCGCGGAGGTGAGGACCGGGGCCGCTGCACGGCGCCCTCCCCGGTCCTCCGGTCTCAGCTCAGGCGAGCGTCAGTGCACCGAGTAGATGAAGGTCTCCGCCCATCCCGCGGAGGTCGGATAGGCGTTCACGGAGGTGCCACCGCCATTCACGGCGCTCACGTAATAGCTGTAATAGGTCCGGAGCGCGACACGGTCGCCGTTGAGGATACGGTTCCCCGGCGCGCCGCTCAGCTTCACGATCGTGAACGTCTCCCATTGCGCGGCCGAGGTTCGGTTGACGTTGACCGTGTCGTTGCCCCCGCTCTCGGCCACCACATACCAGTAGTTGCCGAGCTGCACGTTCACGGTATCGCCGCTGTTCAGGTCGCCGCCGTTCAGGTCGATGACCTTGAACGATTCGCACCCACCCTGCGAGATCGCCGTCGCGAGAAGCGCTCCGCCGCCACACCCCGAGCCGGTCAGGTAGTGCGCCCAGTCGTTGGTACCGAAGGACACCAGCGCGTTGGGATCCGTCAGGCTCGTGAACTCGAATTCCGACGAGCTGGTGGTGTAGTAGGGGTTCGACGGGAACACGCCCGGGTTCAGCTTGGCCACGACGTGCCAGTAGTAGTCAGAGCTCGACTTCAACCCGGTGATGGGCAGCGTGCAATTGCCCGAGGAGTCCGCGTTGCAGGATATGTTCGATGCCTCCAGAATATCGGAGGCTCCGAACCCGTGGGCGTAGATGTCATAGGTCACCGGATAGGAGCTCCGATACCCATCGACTCCGCTAGTCCACTTCAACGTGAAATTGAGGGGCGCGTTATGTTGCCCGTTCGTCGGATAGACGGCTGTGGGCGCATGCGGGCTGGGGTAGGTGTAGATGTCGAAGGGTGAGTAGACCGGCCCGCTGAGGTACAGGTAGGTGACGGTGGCGCCACCCCCTTCGGACCGCACCTGCGAAGGGGAGGAGCTGCTACCCCAGTCACCGGACCCCCAGGCGAAGAAATACCAGGAATTCCCGTCCGGCACGGTCAGCTGATACCAGCCCGGATAGCAGGTCAGGCCGTAGCAGTTGTAATACGTGGTGGTCTGATAGCAGGTGCCGGTGCCGTTCGAATTGGTACAGAGCTTTACGCTCATGCCGGATCCTCCGGCGTAGGTCCCGGCCGACGTGTTGATCCAGACGGCACCGTACATGGTCGTTGCCGAGGCCGTTGCAGCCACGAGGAACAGGAGCAATCCGGCATACACGAGCGAGATCCAAAGCTTCTTCATAGACTCCTCCGAAAAGGCCGCCCTCAGGGCGTGGGCAGAGCTTCATTGCTCTTCCCATATCTCTATGCGCGAAGCTTCGGAAAATATCGTCAACGATTGTTCGAAAAACCTGCCTCCGCCGGTAACCCCACCGTCACCCGGAGCTGCTCCGGATGGATGTGCCGCCGCGCCGCGGCTTCCACGGCGGGGCGGTCGAGGGATTCGAGCTCTTTCTTGCGGTGCTCGAAATCGTCGAGGGGGATACCGTACTCCTCGGCCTCGATCAGCAGGTCGGCCCACTGGCGGGCGGTCTCGCGTCGGAAGGGCTCGCGGCCCAGGAGGTAGGCGCGGGCCTCCTCCAGCTCGGAATCCTCGATGCCGTCCTGGGCCAGGCGGGTGATCTCCTCGACCACCCCCCGCTCGGCCTTCTCCACCGTGGCGGGGGAGGTGCCGACGTAAGCGAGAAGGCGGCCGGGGTCGAGCCCCGAGCCGGCCACGGTCTGGGCGTAGGCGGTGTAGGCCAGCCCCTCGCGCTCGCGGATGCGGGCCGGGATGCGACCGGTCAGACCCGCGCCCGAGCCCAGGACCACCGCCAGCAGCTCCAGGGCCGTGTAGTCCGGGTGGCGGCGCGGCACCGAGAGGTGGCCGACGTAGAGGTGAGCCTGGTCCTCGGCGTCGGTGGTGATGTGGGCGCGCGGTCCGGTGCCCACCGGCGCCGGGGGGCCGGGGTAGGGCTCAGCGCCGTTCTCCGGACGCCCCAGGAGGCGGAGGAGCCGCTCGCGGACGGGGTCCTCGTCCACCACGCCGGCTACAGAAGCGAGGATGCCGTGCGCCTGCGCCCGGCGGGCGAATTCGGCGCAG
>JAICSG010000963.1 GCA_025937035.1 Thermoanaerobaculia bacterium
CATCCGCAACCTGATGGAGGACGCCGCCACGGCCGAGATCTCCCGCGCCCAGCTCTGGCAGTGGCTCCACCGCAACGCCAGGCTGGACGACGGCCGCCCGGTCACCGAGGCCCTCTACCGCCAGATGCGCGACCAGGAGCTCCAGGCCCTCGGAGGCCCGGACCGCGGCCACCTGCGCCAAGCCATGGAGCTGCTCGACTCCCTGGTGCTGAGCCGGGATTTCGTGCCGTTCCTGACTACGGAGGCGTACCGGTATCTGGAGTAGAGATTACGTAGCAGGTTTGTAGGGGCGGCCCTATGTGGCCGCCCTGGGTGGGGCTGGCCTCGGCCGCCTGTGCGTCGACCTTCGCCAGCCAGGCGTCGATCTCGGCAGGATAGTACGCGTAATATTCCATGGCAATCCGAACCTGGGCGGCCGAGAGACCCAGCCAACTCGCGGCTTCCGCGATAGCCCTGTCACCGCGAGCCTCCATATTCCGAGCCACTCGGACCACCTCCCAGACATCGGGACCTCCGGCCAACCCTGGCCGGCGTCCTGCCGGGCCGGGCCGGAATACGATACCGGGGTGGCGGTCCATGCGCAGTCCCTCGTCGATGTACCGTTGCGTGAGAGCCGACCGAGTCTCCCCGCGAGCCTCAGCGGCCGCCTCCAGTTGCTTCCGGATTTCCTCGGGTATCCGAATCGAGATCATGGCATTTCTGGGCATTTCTCCAACTCCGTATACGGCGTATCACATCGTGTCACGAGCGCAGATCCTTCGCTACCCGGGGAGCCTGGGGCTTGGGTGTAGCCTTCGCCCGCAGGCCCAAGCTTTTTCCCAGACCCCCAAAAAACCGGCTGTAACTCTCTGGCAGCGCGGGGTTTGTCAGACGAGGCCATTTTTTACGTCTTCAGTGGGTGTATGGGAAGAAAACTCCGCTACATCCCCGAAGGAGGCGCCCTGGTCGAGGTCACCTGCCGGACCTTGCACGGGCGCTTGCTGCTCCGGCCCAGCCCGGAGCTCAATGACCTCACCGCGGGCGTCCTCGGCAGGGCCCAGCGGCTCTATCCCGTCGACCTCGTGGCCTTTCAGGCGGTGTCGAACCATTATCACGCCCTCGTCTTCGTGAAGAGCGCGAAACGGCTGGCGGAATTCGCCGGCTACCTCAACTCGAACCTGGCGCGGGAGGTGGCCCGGCTCACCGGCTGGACGGGCAAGGTCTGGGAACGGCGCTACCAGTCGATCCCGGTCAGCGACGAGGAGGAGGCGCAGGTCGCGAGACTGAGGTACGTCTTGAGCCACGGGGCCAAGGAGAATCTAGTGGCCCGGCTCCGGGAGTGGCCCGGCCTCCCCTGTGTCCGCCACATCGTGGACGGCGAGCCGCTCACCGGCACCTGGTTCGACCGCACCCAGGAGCACGCCGCTCGCCACCGGAGGGGAGAAGACCCCGATCCGCTCCAATACACCGCCTCCGAGACCGTGACCTTCTCGCCTCTGCCCTGCTGGGAGCATCTGTCTCCGGAGGCATACCGACAGCGCGTCGGAAAGATGGCCGAGCAGATCGAGGAGGAAGCCGCCGCGGCCCGGAAGCGGACGGGAGCCCACCCGCTCGGCGCGGCGAAGATCCTGGCCCAGCACCCCTGGACCCGTCCCGACCGGGTGAAGAAGTCGCCGGCCCCGCTCCTCCACGCGGCGAGCAAGGCCGTGCGCCAGATCTTCTATGAAGGCTTCGCCCTCTTCGTCGCCGCCTACCGCACGGCCGCCGACAAGCTCAAGAGGGGAGATCCCAACCCGGGCTTCCCGCTGGGGTGCTTCCCGCCGGCGTTGCCGTTCGTGGGCGGATAGAGGCGGCAGCGCGGATTCGGGCCTGAAGAGTTGACGTTCGGGCGTCTGGATAAAGGCGGAAAGGAGAGGTGCGTCCGCAGAGGCGTTTCCGAGGATAATTCATGAAATCGAGATCGCATGTCGGCGTCCAAAATGGCCGCGAGAACCTCCTTAAGGCCGGTCCTGGAGGGCTTGACAATGGGATTTGGCCGCTCGGCGGGGTGCCCAGGACGGCTTGGGAGAAGAAGGGCTTATCCAGCTGGCACCCTTCTTCCTTCCCGGGCACCCTTCTTCCCCTTCTTCCCGGTCGATGAGGATCAGCTTATCCAAGCGCCTGGCACCTTCTCTCTCTGGAAGCTCCGATGGCCTGTCGGAAGGTCCCGACAGCGTATCCGAGCTTCCG
>JAICSG010000728.1 GCA_025937035.1 Thermoanaerobaculia bacterium
GACCGGCGACGAGAGAGAGTTCGCAAAATACAACTCGGAGTAGCTCCCCATGTCCTTGCCTTTCTCTGGGGTGACAGTTGGCAGGCAACGGCCAGTGACTACGCCGCATAACCGCCTAGTTTAACTTCACCGTCCAAACCCCTCAGAATGCTTATCGTCGGGTCCTTCTGGCTTGCCGTCTGGACTCGTAGAAAGATATGCATGTCTTTTGTTCTCAGAGCCTTTACTATCCTACGCCTACCCTTGGCGCATCGTCAACGCGGCGGTCGCCTGACGTATAAGCACCTCTGTAACGTCAGCCTCGTAGTCCTCTTATCCGCGGCCCTGGACAGGCAGAGCCATGGGAGCTATCCTCCTGTCGAAGCTCAGCTTACCCGCTCTCCTGGAGATCCTACTGACGTATAAGCAGATCGAGAGAAGGAGGATCGAGACGCTTATCCGGCAGGGAGACGGGCGATAAGCAGGACGGCTCAGAGAGCGGCCTTGAGGCTTATACGTCGCGCGCCGGACGGATAAGCGTCCGTCGCAATCCCGATACGACCATCCTTCTGGGTCGGCGCCGACGAGCTCGGTCCCGAGGAGAAATGGAGGGCCCGCTTCCCTCACCCGTGATCGCGTACCGTGGAACGAGGCTCCCGCCGGACCTTGAGGTTGATCCGTTCCGGGGTAGGAGCCTCTCGCCGGGGCCGGCGGGTCCACTTTTGACCCCGGCAGGTCCTTCGCCGGGGGCGGCGGGTCAATTTTTGACCCCGGCAAGCCTCTCGCCGGGGGTGGCGGCTCATTCGCCGGGGCCGGCCGACAAACTTTTTACCTCGGCGGGCCGTTCGCCGGACCCCGCGAGGTCCTTGCCGGGCCCGGCAGGTGATCCGCCGGGGCCGGTACGTCGTCCACCGGAGCCGGCGAGCTCCTCGCCGGGGCTGGCGGATCCTTCTCCGGGCCCGGCGAACGCCTCATTCCCGCTTTGGTGTCTACCGCCGAGGCCGGCGGGCCGCCTGATGATCGTGTAGACTGTCCCACCGCGGGTTTCCTGAAAGCGAGCCATGCCCGTCTCGGCGCTCAATTCCCAGGTGGTCTACGACGCCCTCAAGGCGAACGGGGTGCGGTTGCTCTCGGTGCTCCCCGAGACCTGGCTCGTACACCTGGTGAGCCTGGCGGAGGAGGACCCGGAGATGGTCCTGGTCCGGCTGGCCAAGGAGGAGGAGGGGGTGGGGATCTCCGCCGGGGCCCATCTGGCGGGGGTCAAGTCGGCCATGCTGATGCAGAACCATGGCCTCCTGGCGAGCATCAACGGCATCGTCTCCCTCGCCCAGCTCTATCGCATCCCCCTGCTCATGCTGGTCAGCCACCGCGGCGGATTCGGCGAGGAGCACCCCTGGCAGACCGAGGGCGGCGGCGTCACCGAGCACGTCCTGGACGCCCTGCGCATCCAATATGTGATGCTCGACGAGCCGGGCCACGTGGCCACCCGCGTGCGCCAGGCCATGGCCCTGGCCGAGGCGAGCCTGCGCCCCGTGGCCCTCCTGCTCTGCCGCGGACTGATGTGGGAAGACTGAGGGGAAAAGAAGATGCTCCGCGTCGATGCCCTGCGTGCCATCTACCCCGAGCTGTCGCGGTGCATCGTGGTCACCAACATGGGGGCCGCGCCGGCCGAGCTCTACTCCCTGGGGCACCAGCCCGGCTTCTTCTATCTCTGGCACTCGATGGGCCTGGCCTCCTCGGTGGGGTTGGGGATCGCCCTCAGCCGTCCCGAGCTTCAGGTCGTGGTGGTGGACGGCGACGGCTCGCTGCTGATGAACCTCGGGAGCCTCACCACGATGGCCCGGTACCGCCCGGCCAATCTCATCCATCTGGTGTTCGACAACGAGGTCCTGCTCTCCGTGGGCCGCAGCTTCACCACCGCCACCGCCACCGGCTCGGATCTCGCCGCCATCGCCGCCGCCTCGGGCGTCCCCCGGACGGGGACCTGCCGCACCGAGGAGGAGCTGCGCCAGGCCTTCAGCGATGCCCTGGCCGCCCGGGAGCTGGCCTGTCTGGTGGCCAAGGTCGAGCCGCAGGGGCCGCCGAGCTATTTCTTCGATCTCCACTACATGGAGAGCCGCTTCCAGTTTGAACGCCACTTGCGCCAGCTCGCCGCCCCAGGGGAAGAAAACCGAGAAGGAGACCGCTGATGAGCATCCTCCAGCAGCTCGTGGCCGAGCTCGACGCCGGCCGCGTCCGCGTCGTCGATCTCACCCAACCCCTCGGACCGGAGACGCCGGTCATCGGCCTGCCGCCGCAATTCGCCCCCTCGCCGGGGGTGACCATCGAGGCGATCTCCCAGTATGACGACAAGGGCCCGGGCTGGTACTGGAACACTCTCCATCTCGGCGAGCACACGGGCACGCACTTCGACGCCCCGGTCCACTGGATCACCGGTAAGGATCTGCCGGACAACGCCTGCGACACCATCCCGGTCCGGCGCTTCGTGGGCCCGGCCTGCGTGATCGACGTGACCGCCGAGGTGGAGGCGAATCCGGATGTCCTGCTCACCCGGGAGGGTCTGCTCGCCTGGGAAACCGAGCACGGCCCTATCCCCCGGGGCGCCTGGGTGCTGCTGCGCACCGGCTGGAGCCGGCGCGCGGGCGCTCAGGAGTTTCTGAACGTGGGCCCGGACGGCCCCCACAGCCCCGGCTTCCACAAGGACGCCACCGTCTTCCTGATCGAGGAGCGGGACATCCTCGGGGTCGGCGTGGAGACCGTGGGCACGGACGCCGGCCAGGCCGGCACCTTCGATCCCCCCTTCCCCAATCACACGCTCATGCACGGCGCCGGCAAATTCGGTCTCGCCAGTCTCCGCAATCTCGATCAGCTCCCGTCCACGGGAGCGGTGGTGATCGCCGCGCCGCTGAAGATCGTCCACGGCAGCGGCAGCCCGTTGCGGGTGCTGGCGCTGGTGGAGTGACGCCGCTTCGGGGCTGACCCTCACTCTCCCAACCCTCTCTCTCCCCGCCTCCCCCCCGACCTGACGGGAGAGAGAGGGCTA
>JAICSG010000489.1 GCA_025937035.1 Thermoanaerobaculia bacterium
AGGGGGTGGACGAGCGGGTGCTGGAGACGGTGGTCGACGAGGAGGTCTCGATCGGCGATTATGTGCTGTCCGGCGGCGAGCTGCCGGCCATGGTGCTGATCGAGGCGCTCTCCCGGCAGGTGCCCGGGGTGGTCGGGCTCGCCGACTCGGTGGCGAACGACAGCTTCCGCGAGGGGCTGCTCGACCATCCGCACTACACCCGCCCGCCGGTGGTGGAGGGGCTGGCGGTCCCGGAGGTGCTGACCTCGGGGGACCACGCGGCGATCCGGCGCTGGCGGGACCGCGAGGCGCTGCGGGCGACGCTCGCCAAGCGGCCGGACCTGCTGGAGCGGCCGGAGGTGATCGGCAGGCTGACCCGGGAGCAGAGGCGCCTTTTGGAGGACAAATTGGAGGACAACCTGGAGGCTTTGAGGGGCGTGGAGGCCGGAAAGAGTTGAGGAATTGCGCTTGGCCGCTTGCGCGGCCTGGGCGAAATCGAAATAATGACGGCACTGTCCCTTTGGGCTTGTCCGTCGTACGAGGTGAGTCATGAACCAGTTGGATCAGGTCGAAAGTGTGTACGTGCGCCAGGGAGCGCCCGAGTTCAAGCCGGGGGACACGGTCCGCGTCCACGTGCGCGTGGTCGAGGGTGACAAGCAGCGGATCCAGGTCTTCCAGGGGGTGGTGATCGCCCGCCGGGGCGGCGGCACCCGGGAGACCTTCACGGTGCGCAAGATCTCCGGCAGCGTCGGTGTGGAGCGCATCTTCCCGATGAGCTCGCCGAACGTCGACAAGATCGAGGTGGTGCGCCGGGGCCGGGTCCGCCGTGCCAAGCTGTACTACCTGCGGAATCTCCGCGGCAAGGCGGCTCGCATCGACGAGCGCCGCGAAGACCAGGGCCGGTCGTAGGCCCGAGGCCCTCGCCGCCGGCGAGCCCCGGAGGAGGCTGAGAAAGGAGTCGTTGTTGACCAGGGCGGCGCAACCGGTCCAGCCGGCCCGGGCGATGATCGAGCTGTTCGTCGAGGCCTACCGCCTCCATCTCCTCCGCGGTCTGGAGGAGCGGCTGGCGCGGTGTGGCTACGGCCTGATCGCCGGGGTGGACGAGGTGGGCCGCGGCTCGCTCGCCGGCCCGGTGGTCGCCGCCGCGGTGGTGCTCGACGGCCGCTGCCTGGTGCCCGGGGTGGACGACAGCAAGTGTCTCACCGCCCCCGAGCGCGAGCGCGCGGCCGAGGCCATCCGCTCCCACGCGGTCGCCTTCGCGGTCGCCGCCATCCCGCCCGACGTCATCGACCGGGTCAACATCCTGGAAGCCACCCGCCTCGCCATGGGCGAGGCGCTCACGCGGCTGCGCCCCGCCCCCGACTGCGCGGTGGTCGACGCCGTGCGGCTCTCCGGCTTCCGGTTCCCCTGCATCCCCCTGGTGCGCGGCGACTGCTTCAGCTACGCCGTCGCCGCCGCCTCGATCCTCGCCAAGGTGGAGCGCGACCGGATGATGGTCGAGCTCGGCCGCGAGTATCCCCAGTATGGCTTCGCCGCGCACAAGGGCTACGGGGTGGCCGAGCACCTGGAGGCGCTGGCGGCCTACGGGCCGTCGCCCGTCCACCGGCTGACCTACAAGCCGGTGCTCCCCCGTGAGGAGGCCCGCTGCTGATGGCCATCCAGCGCGAGCAGGTCGTCCAGACCGCCGAGAAGTACGTCCAGCGCGGCAAGATCGAGCCGGCGATCCGCGAGTACCGCAAGCTGCTCACGGACAACCCGAACGACATCAACACGCTGAACCGGATCGGCGACCTCTACGCCCGCATCCAGCGCATCGACGAGGCCGTCGACTTCTTCACCCAGATCGCCGAGCAGTATTCGACGGAGGGGTTCTTCGTCAAGGCGATCGCGATCTACAAGAAGATCATCAAGCTCGATCCCACGCGGCTGGAGGTCTACGAGAAGCTCGCCGAGCTCTATCACCGGCAGGGGCTGGTCAACGAGGCGCGCACCCAGTACCAGGTGCTGGCCGACTACTACCAGAAGCACGACAACGCGGCGTCGGCGATCGCCATCTACCAGAAGATGGCCGATCTGGAGCCGAACAACCCCAGCTACCACGTGAAGCTGGCGGAGATCTACCAGTCCCAGCAGCTCACCGAGAAGGCGATGAACGAGTACCGGGTGATCGCCGAGATGATGATCGCCCACGGCCGCGCCCAGGACGCGGCGCAGGTCTACGAGCGGGCGCTGGACATCGACAGCAGCAGTCTCGCCTTCATCAACGACGCCGTCTTCAAGCTCAAGGAGTCGGGGGCCACGGCCGCCGCGGCCCGCTTCCTGGCGATCGCCGCCGAGCGCAATCCGCAGGCGTCGCGCATCGGCCGCCTCGCCCACGTGGAGGAGCCCGAGCCGGCTCCGCCGCCACCGCCTCCTCCCATGGCGGCGCCAGTGGCGCCACCCCGGGCCGCCGCGTCGCCGCTCCGGCCGCCCGCGCCCGAGCCGCCCCGGCCGGTGGCGCGCGTCGAGGCCCCGCGCCCCGCGCCGCCGCCGCCTCAGGTGGCCCCGCCACCGCCGCCCCAGGTGGCTCCGCCGCCCCCGCCGATCGAGGAGGACGACTTCCAGTCCCTCCCCTATGGCGGCGGGGTCGCGGAGCAGGCGTGGGGGGACGACAGCTTCGCCGCCGCCGTGCAGGCCGCCGAGGAGGCGACGGCGCTCCCCGAGGCCTCCTTCGGGCCCACGCAGGCGGCCCGGGAGGAGCCGCCGGAGCAGGAGATCGAGCTCGACCTCGATGAGGTGTTCGTCCTCGACATGGACGGGGACGACGAGCCGGCGAGCCTGGTGAAGCCGCCGGAGGACAGCACCGTCAGCCGCTGGGGCTCCGCCTGGGCGAAGACCGACGAGAGCCCCGCGGCGGTCCAGGAGCCGCCGGCCCCCGCCGCCGAGGAGGAGATGGAGGTCGATCTCGGCGAGGTCCCGGCCGGCCTGCCGCCGTTCCAGGGGGTGGAGCTCCGCCCCGGCGATCTGCCGCCGATGGGCCTGGAGACGGAATTCGAGATCGACCTGGACGCGCCGGAGCTGCCGTCGCTGGATTCGGTCTGGACCGCCGAGGCGGAGCCGCCGGCCGCGGCGAGCGCCTGGGATCTCCGTGAGTCTTCCCCCCTGAAGATCGATCCCGATCTGCTGGAGCGGACGGCGGCGGAGCTGCAGCCGGAGACCCTGGCCCGCGACGAGGACCTGGTCAGCGAGGCCGAGGTGCTGGCCAAGTACGGTCTGGAGGAGAAGGCGCTGGAGCGCCTGCGCGAGGCGCTGCGCCTCCAGCCGCGTAACCTCGGGGCCCACGCGGCGATGATCCAGATCCATCTGGACAAGGGGCGCCACGACCGGGTGGCCGAGCTGGCCAACGCCATGGCGCGGATGGCGGCGGAGGTCCACGACGGGCAGATCTGGCCGAAGACGCGCCGGCAGCTCGTCGAGGCCGGCTACCGCCTGGACGGCGACCGCGTGGTGGCCGATCCGCACGCGGTGGTCATCGAGGAGCCGCAGCCTCCGGCCGCCGCCGCACCCCCCGCGCCGCCGCCGCCGGTCCAGGAGGCCAGGGCCCCCGAGCCGGTGGAGGAGACGGTGCTGGAGATGCCCGACCTGGAGGATCTCCCGCCGCTGCCGCCGATGCCCGAGCCGGCGCCTCCGCCTCCCGCGGCGGCGCCGCCGGCCGCCCCCGCGCCCGTGGCCGCGAAGCCCGCGCCGGCGCCGCCCGCGCCGGTATCGAAGAAGCGCTCGAAGGAGATCGACGAGGTCCTGGCCGGCCTGCTGAGCCCGAAGCCCAAGCTGCCGGCCAAGCCCCGCCCGGCCGCCGCCAAGGCCCCCGAGCCGCCCGCTCCGGCGCCAGCGCCTCCGCCTCCCCCGATGGCGGCGGCTCCCAGCCCGGCACCGTCGCCGCCCGCGGCAGCGCCGCCCGCCGGTCCCGCGCTGTTCAATCCGCTCGAGATCGGCGAGATGATCGAGAGCGAGGACTTCGACTGGCAGCCTTCCGGAGGAGCCCCGCTCCCGCCTGCCGCCCCGTCGGGCCGTGTCTCGCCCAACCTGGACGACACGGGGGGCCTGAGCTGGCTCGACGAGGCGGACCAGCACCGCGCGACCCAGAGCGCCGGCTCCGACAGCCTGTTCGACGAGGAGGACGACTTCTTCGATCTCGCCGCCGAGCTGGAGCAGGAGCTCTCGGGCGAGGAGCTTTTCCCTGCGGGCGACGTGATCGCCCAGCCC
>JAICSG010000724.1 GCA_025937035.1 Thermoanaerobaculia bacterium
CTCCCCTTTTCGGCGAAGATCAGCGGGCTCGTCGGCTCGGCCTTCTCCATGGCGGCGAGAAAGGCGCGCTCGTCGTGAAAGATGGCGGAATAGCGCAGGGTGAGGAGGGCGAAGGCGGCCGCCAGCACGGCGAGCGTCACGGTGCGGGCGCGCTCGGGGAGCAGCAGCGCGAGGGCCCAGGGCAGCGCGAGGGAGGGGAGGAACAGATAGCGGTCGGTCACCATCCATTGCGGATCGAGCGCCCAGAGGTTGAGCACCGGCAGCAGCCAGATCACCAGCCAGCCGAGGGGCAGGGCGATCTCTCGCTTTTTTCGGATCGCCCAGAGGCTTGCGGCCGCGAGGACGATCAGCGCCGCCACGGCGAGCAGGACCGGCATCGACAGCGGCCCATAGACCGGGCGCTCGGGGCGGAAGATGGAGAAGCCCACGGGCCAGACGAGGAGCCGCAGATAGGTGAGGAGCGCCACCGGCACGGCGGGGAGCGCGGCCCGGAGGCCCGGCGCGTTCTCCGGCGGCACCGCCAGCCCGCCCAGCACGGCGACGCGGACGGCGAGATAGATCACCGCCACGCCGGCCAGGACGGCGGTCACCTTCCAGAGCCGGCGCGATCCCGATGGATCGCTTTTCCTTGCGAGCAGAGCCCACAGGCCCACGAACGGCAGGAGCCCGATCGCGACCTCTTTCGAGAGCAGCCCCAGGGCGTAGAAGAGCGCCGCCAGAATCAGCGGGCGCGTCCCCGATTCCTCCCGCCGGGCGGTGAGGATCATGTGCAGGGCAATGATCACGAAGAGCGCCGCGAGGAGCTCCTGGAGGCCGGAGGCCCAGGCCACGGAGCTGACATGGGCGGGATGGAGCGAGAAGACCAGGGATCCGAGCAGCGCCACGGGCGGCGAGAAGCCCAGGCGCAGAAAGAAGCCGCACGCGAGGGCGCCGATCAGGGCCGCGAGCACCATGGAGGCCGCGTGCCAGGCCGCCGGGCTGCCGCCGAAAAGCTTGTAATAGATCGTCGAGAGCGCCAGGAACACCGGCCGGTAATAGCTGCTGATGACGGTGTCTCCCCCCTTGCGCAGCGCTCCGACGTCCATCACGAACCCGCGCGGAATGCTCCCGAGGTCCGAGAGCGACGGGCTGGTCTGGAAGAGCACGAAGTCGTCCAGCAGGAAGCCGTAGCCCGTGGTGGGTATGTAGAGGAGGAACGGCACGATCGCCGCCGCCAGGAGGAGCCAGCGCGGCCCCAAGGGCGCGGGCGAAGGCTTCCTGGCCGGGCGGGCCGGCTCGGCCTGCTTTTTCCGTTGGGCTTTGCGGGACATGGCGCGGTGAGAGACTACGTGAAGTGGGGGAATCCGCGCAACGCGGGTTTACAATGCCGCGTCGCGCGAGGAAGAAAACGAAAGGATCTCGGGAGGAGCGAGGATGCCCGGCCGAATCGACGATCGTCTGAAGGAGCTCGGGATCGAGCTGCCGCAGCCCAGCAAGCCGGGAGCGAATTACGTTCCCACCGTGCGCACCGGGGATCTGGTCTTCATCACCGGACAGCTCGCGCAATGGAACGGCGAGCGCCGCTTCGTCGGCAAGCTCGGGCGCGAATTCGGCGTCGAGGAGGGGCGGCAGGCGGCCCGGCTGTGCGCCCTGAACCTCGTGGCGCATCTCCGGACCGCCCTGGACGGGGATCTCGACCGCGTCGTCCGCTGCGTGCGTGTCGCGGGGTACGTGAATTCCGTTCCCGATTTCCTGGCGCAGTCCCAGGTGATCAACGGTGCTTCCGATCTGTTCGTGGAAGTCTTCCAGGACGCCGGCCAACACACCCGCATGGCGGTCGGGGTCAGCGCGTTGCCCTATGATGTGGCGGTGGAGGTCGAGGCGGTGTTCGAGGTCCGCTGAGAGGGAGGGCTCCGCGTGAATATCCCGAGATATTGGTTTGGTGTGAAAGGGCAGATCCCGGCCGCGTTTGGCAAGGCTTATGACCTCATCGTCTGGGGATGGTCGAGCGAGGGGCGGGCCGGGGCGGAGAGGAAAGCCCAGGAGCGCCTCGCCGGGTTCACCCAGCGCGTGCGGGAGGGGTTCGATCTGACGCGCTCCCGCGACTATGCCTACGGCGAACGGCCGCTCCGCGAGGAGATCCTGCGGGAGATCGAGGGACGAGACGGCGAGGTCGCGGCCGTGGTGACGCGCAATATCTACGGCAGCATGATTTTGAACACGGCCCACACGCTGTTCGCGGACGTCGACCTCCCCGCGTCCTCCGGTCCCAGCTTCCTGGGCCGCCTCTTCGGCAAGAGCGAGACCGGCCCGGAGGAGGCGGCATTGGCCCGTCTCCGCGAGGGGCTCCAGCGGGCCTCCAGCGGCAGCTTCCGGATCTACCGTACGGCGGCGGGCTTCCGGGTCCTGGCCACCGACCGCGCCTACGATCCGCGCTCGGAAGAGACGCAGGCGCTGATGACGTCGATCGGGACCGATCCGGCCTTCCTGCGCCTCTGCCGGGTCCAGGAGAGCTTCCGGGCCCGTCTCACCCCCAAGCCGTGGCGCTGCGGCCATAGGGTGCCACCCGGCCGGCATCCGCGGGAGAATCCGGACGAGCAGGCGGACTTCTCCGACTGGCTCACGGCCTACGACCGGGCCTGCCAGCCCATGGCGACCTGCCGGTTCGTGGAATCCGTGGGGCCGGGCTGGGTGGGCGAGGAGATCCAGCCCATCCTCGATCTGCACGACTCCGCCACGCGGGCGAGCGTGGCGCTGCCGCTGGCGTGAAGCCGATGGACGAAGAGATCTACACCGTTCTCTGGCGCCGGCTCGATCTGCCAGGGCACGAGGCCTGCCGTCTGACCGCGCTCGGAACGGGCTGGCAGATCGCGGGGACCGCCGTCTTCGCCCACGAGGGCCAGGCCTGCCGGCTGGACTACGCGATCGCCTGCGACGAGCAGTGGCGAACCCTCTCGGCGCTGGTCTCGGGCTGGGTCGGGGAGCAGGACGTCGAGGCCGAGGTGATCCGGGACGAGGCGGGCCTCTGGCGGCTCAACGGCGATCTCATCCCCGAGGTGGAAGGC
>JAICSG010000152.1 GCA_025937035.1 Thermoanaerobaculia bacterium
CGCGGTTGCGGGCCAGACCCGCCAGGGTCAGCCGGAGCCCCTCGACCATCAGCAGGCCGCCGAGGGCCGCCAGGGCGAGAGCGATCCAGGCGGCGCGGCGGGCCCAGGCGAGGCTCGCCCGCCGCCGCTCGGTGCGCGGGCTCGCCAGCGCCGGCACGGTGGGCTGGAGGGCCAGGCGCCAGGCCGCCCCGCAGGCCTCGGGCGGGGCCTCGCCGCCGCTCGCCGGCGGCTCGCCGTCGAGGAGCGCCAGGAGCGCCGTCTCTCCGGACTCCACCAGACGCGCGGCCTCCTCCGGCCCGGCGGCCGCCGCGGCCAGGAGCTGATCGACCGTGAAGAGGGGCTCCGTCCCGCCCTCCTCCAGGAGCCCCGCGGCGAGCGGCTCGACCGTCCCGGCGCCGCAGGCCGCCGCCAGCCAGGTGTCCGGGGCGAGGGGGAGGGCCGCCACCGCCGGCTCGCTCAGGCGCTCGTACCCCTCGGCGAAGAGGGCCGCCGAGACCGCCTCGCGGCCCGGCTCCCCCGCGTGGGTGAGGACGGCCACCTGGGCCTCGCCCGCGCCGAGCAGGACCAGCACCTTGCCCGGCCGCACCTTGAGCTCGCGGAGGGCCCGCCGGGCGAGCGCCACGGGGCCGTCGCCGCCGGAGATCACGGCCCAGGCGGCGGGCGATCCCCGGCCGTCGAGGGCCACCGCCGCCGCCTCGCCGTCGTAGCGGAGGTCGAGGGCCACGGTGGCGGGCAGCCGCTTCTTGGCGGGGCGCACCGGAGGTGAGCTCATCGGGCGGCGCCTCCGTCGAGATCGCGCGGGCCCTCGACGTCGAGCACCCGGGCGGTCTCCGCCGGGGTGGTCACCCCCCGGCGGACGAGGTCGCGGGCGGTTTCGTGGAGCGGCCGGTAGCCGTGGTCGCGCGCCGCCCGCCGCAGCTCGCCGGGATCGGCCCCCTGGCGCACCAGGGAGGCCAGGGGCCCGCTCATCGTCACCAGCTCGTAGAGGCCGGTGCGGCCCTTCAGCCCGCTCCCCTCGCAGGCGAAGCACCCCTCGCCGGCGCAGTAGGGGCAGATCCGGCGCAGCAGCCGCTGCGACACGGAGAGGCGCATCACCTGCGCCAGCAGCGCGCGGTCGGCGCCGAGCTGGCCGAAGCGGTCGAAGGTCTCGAGGGCGCTCGCGGCGTGCACCGTGGTCAGCACCAGGTGCCCGGCGAGCGCCGCCTGGACCACCAGCTGGGCGGTCTCGGCGTCGCGCGTCTCCCCCACCAGGATGACGTCGGGGTCCTGGCGCAGGACGGAGCGCAGGGCGCCGGCGAAGTCGAGCCCGAGGTCCCGGCGGACCGGCACCTGGCGCAGGCGCCGCGAGCGGATCTCCACCGGGTCCTCGATCGAGATGACGTTGCGCCGGTCGGCGTCCACCGTGTGGAGGAGGGCGTGCAGGGTGGTGGTCTTGCCGCTCCCCGTGGGCCCCGCGAAGACGATGAGCCCCTCGGGCGCCGAGGCCGCCGCGACCAGCTTGCGGCTCACCTCCCCGGGCACGCCGAGGTCGTCGAGCGTGGGGATGGAGTCCTCGACCGTCAGCAGGCGCAGGACGGCGCACTCCCCGCGGGCGGTGGGGAGGATCGAGACGCGGACCGCCACCGGCCCGGCCGGGGTCTGGAACTCGAGCACCCCGTCCTGCGGGAAGAGGCATTCGCCCAGCGCCAGGCCGGCCAGGGCCTTGATCCGGCCGATCACCCGGCCCGCCAGCCAGGCGGGCGGGGCGACCCGCTCGGCGAGGATGCCGTCCACCCGGAAGCGCACGCGGGGGGAGCGCGGGTCGGGCTCGATGTGCACGTCGCTCGCCCGTTCGGCGACCGCCGCCCGGAGCGTCAGCTCGAGGAAGCGCGATGCCGGGGCCAACTCCGGCGCTCCGCCCGGCCCCAGGGAGGGGTCGGCGGAGGGGGCCGCCGCCAGCCCGGAGACCAGCTCGGCCACGTCGCCGGCCGGGCCGTACCACTTCCCCAGGACCTCCTGGTAGCGCTCCGCCGAGATCGGCTCCAGCACGACGTCGGGATGGCCCAGACGGCGCAGGGTGTCGAGGGTCCGCGGGCGTCCCGGATCGCGGGCGCCGACGACCAGCCGCTCCCCCTCGTAGCGCAGGGGGATCACCTGATGGCCGCGGGCGACCCGGGGGGGTACCGCGCGCAGGCCTTCGAGGAGCGAGAGCTCCCGCCGGGCGGTGCCCGGGAGAGCGCGGTCGGTCGGCAGGGGTTGCGCCACGGCTCGCTCGCTCAATGGGTGGGCAGGGCCCGGTCGAGGCGGTTGATCAGGCGGCCGAGGGCGGGCCGCGCCTGCCGCAGCCCCTCCTCCAGGGCCGACGCGGCGCCCTGTGCCTCCGCGGCGGCCGGCGGCGCGGTCTCCGTGATCTCCCCCGGGGTCTCCCCGGTGAGACTCGGCCAGGGGCGCACCGGGCCTTCCTCCTCCCCCGCCTCGGCGCCGGCCGCGGGCGGGGCGCCGCCCGGCAGGAGCGCTTCCAGGTGGGCCCCCAGGCTCTGCTTGGAGTGCCTGAGGAGCTGGTCGTGGAGGCGGGCCACCTGGAGGTGCATGCGCAGCAGGTCGATGCTGGCCTGGGTCGAGACCGCGCTGGCACGGACGGCCAGCAGCCCCAGCCCCCAGACGGAGACGATCACCAGGGAGAGGATCAGGACCGGCACGGCGAGGCTCATCAGCTTCATTGCGGGCCTCCTGAGGAGACGGAGATCGAGAGCGAGGGCGAGGGGCCGACCGCGGTCTGGGGAGCGTCGGCGGCGATCCACCGCAGGCCGGCCGCCAGGGCGTCGCGGGCCGCCGGAGGGGCCGCCGGGGCGCCGCCGCCGGTGAGGCGCTCCAGGGCGCCGGTCTCCTCGCGCACGGCCCGGGCGCGGCCGCGCTCCCCGGCCGCCGGGAGGCCGTGGACCCGCGACTCGAAGACCAGGGTGGCGAGGCGGACCAGTTGGAGCGCCACGGTCTGCGCCGTGGCCTCGGCCGTGGTGGTGACGCGGGCGCTGCGCACCGCCGGATCGACGGCCGGCCCGGCCGCTCCCGCCTCGACCGTGGCGAGGCCGAACCCCACCAGGTTGCGCAGATCGGGCGCCCGGCGGGCGAGCAGGTCGAGCGCCTGGCGGACGAGCCGGCCGCCAGCGGCGTCTCCCCGCAGGGCGATCTCGGCCGGCGCGCCGCTCCACGCCAGGGCCGGCTCGGCGGCGGGGACGCCGGGCTCGGCCTCGGGGTCCGGCTGCGCCGCCAGCCCGGCCAGGGCGGCGCGCAGATGAGGGGCCAGGGGCTCCTTCACGGCCGCGAGCGCCACCGCGCGGAGGTCCTTGAAACGTCTCAGCTCGCCGAGGGCGTCCGCCGGCCGCGCGCGGAGCAGGAAGAGCGCCGCCGCGGTCCGCGCCTCCAGGCTGGCGTCGGCGCCCAGGGCCGCCACGTCGGGAGCGGCGTCGACGCCCGCCGCGAGAAGGTCGGCGTCGATCTCCTCCAGCGCGCGGACGCCGGCCACGCGGCCGGCCGGGTCCGGCGCGCGCAGGAGGGCGCGCGCCTCCTCGAGCCGCGCGGCGAGGGCGGCCGGGAGCCAGGCGTCGCCGACCCGCGCCTTGGCCTGCCGCTCCTCCGGCGCCGGCAGCTCGTGAGGGGTCACGAAGACGAGGAGCTCGGCGCTCTCGCTCTGCTTGCCCTCCAGGCGGAAGGCGCGGCCGATCAGGGGGATGCTCCCGAGGCCGGGGGTCTTGCCGTGGTTGTCCATCTTGCGCTCGGTGACCAGGCCGCCGATGACCAGCGTCTCGCCGGCCTCCAGGATCACCTCGGTCTCGGTGCGGCGCCGGGTGACGATGGGGAGCCCCTGGGTGAGCCCGCTCTGGGTGAACGTCGAGGTGCCCTGCTGCAGCTCGCTCACCTCGGGCGTGACCGTGAGCAGGATCTGCCGGCCGTTGCCGTGCCGCGGGCGGACCTCCAGGGTCGTCCCCACGTCGACCTGCTCGATGCCGGTCACGGTGGTGGTGGCGAAGGCCTGGTTCTGGGTGAAGGTGGGGATGCGCAGGGTGGTGACCATGCTGATCTTGGCCTTGCGGTTGTCGAGCGCGGTGACCTTGGGGGTGGCCATCACCCGCGCCTCGCCGGACTGCTCCAGGGCCTGGATCACCAGGCCGATCCCCCGCGCGTCGACATGCCCGAAGCGGAACCCCGAGTCGGCGAGGGACCCGGTCTCGGTGCTCCCGGTGGTGCCGCCCGAGCCGCTGAGCCGGCCGAGCGCCGCGAGGTCGCCGGGCGACGGCAGATAGCGCTTGGCGGCGCCGATGCCGCTCAGGGGGAAGGTGGTCGCCAGCACGCCGCCGCGGATGTCGAGCCCGACGCTCCCCTGCGAGCCCATCTGGCGCAGCGCGTTCTTCGACACCTCGACCACCTGGACCTCGACCTCGTACTGCTTCGGCGTGCGCGTCAGCTCGGCCAGGAGGGCCTCGACGCGGCCGAGCGTGGAGGGGAGGGCGGAGACGGTCAGCACGTTCTCCGTGGCGTTGTAGGTCGCGGTCTCCAGGTGCGGCTCCAGCAGGGGCAGGATCGCCTTCAGCGTCTCCTCGCCGGGCGCCGCGCCCAGGGGGAACACCCGGTCGGCGACCTGCTGCTGGCGGGCGGCGAGGGCGGCCGCCGCGTCCACGCTCTTCGGCGTCACCCGCATCACCGGCCCGTCCTGTGCCACATCCAGCCCCGCCGCGTCGGCGACGGCCGCGAAGGCCTCGCGGGCGCCGATGCCGCGCAGGCGGACCGTCACCCGGGTGTCGGGCAGCGAGCCGGTCGCGATCGACACGTCGTAGGTCTCGGCGAGGAGGCGCAGCGCGCGGCCGACGGGCACGTCGTCGAGGTCGACGTCGGCGAGCGCCGGCCCGGCGGGCGAGCGTGGGGGGACCTTCTTGACCTCTCCCTCGGCTCCGGCCGACCACAAAATGAGGAGCGCGATCGAGATCGTCTTCGCGAGGCGACGCATTGGAATTCCTATGGAGACGTGAGCTCTGAAGCGTAGGATAGCATGACCGATCCGCGAGCCCGCCGGCCGGGCCCGGAGGCGGGGAGCCCCCGGGCCCGGCCGCGCGAGGCAGCCGTCTTAGTAAATCGTCTGGTTCACGGCGTCCTGATAGAACTGGACCTGGCTCTCGACGTCCAGCAGCTCCTGGTTGACCTCGTTCACCCAGTTCTGCATGGCGGTCTCCTGGGCCGAGATCTTGTCCGCGGAGAGCTGGACGATGCGGAGCAGGGTGGCCCGGATGCTGGTGGTGTCGTAGGTGGTGGTCGCCTCGCGGCCGGCCAGCGACGTCACGATCATGATCGCGACGAGGAAGACGACGACCAACAGGAAGAAGATTGTGAACTGCTTGGTGTTGACCATGAGAAATACCTCCCTCAAAAGACTCCCCCGTTTTTAGTTTGAGGTCCCGCCGTCGTGGGGGGGAAGACCTTGGGACCGTTTTGGGCTCTGCAGTCCCATAAAGCCAGATGCGTGCCAACCGGACGCGGGAGGGCGGCGCGCGGAGGCGAGCCATCGCCAACACACTGATCGTAAAGGGCTTACCGATTAGATCAGAAAGATTTTTTCAGCGCGCGCCGCGCGGAAAAACCTTTATGTCGGATTATGTCGGAAAGCGTCGGGCGACGTCGGGAAATGCCGGAGATTATGTCGCGCCAATGATCAATGGCGTTACGTCTATAGATCTATCAGATTTTGGATTCCCGGTCCCCCTCTCTCCCGGCCCGTGGGAGAGAGGGGCTGGGGAGTGAGGGTTTACCAGACGCGGCAGGCGTTTTCGTGCACCATCGGCGCGCCGGCCGGGCAGTCGAAGGCCTGCCGGAACTCCGGCATGTTGACCATCACGCCGTTGACGCGGTAGCGGCCCGGGGAGTGGGGGTCGGTCTGGGCGCGGACCTTTTCGTTCTCCGGGGTGGAGGTCTCACACCAGATCTGGCCCCAGGCCAGGAAGAAGCGCTGCTCGGGGGTGAAGCCGTCGCGCGGCTCCGGCTTCTTGCCCTTGAGGGTGTCCTGGAGCGCCATGTAGGCGATGCGCACGCCGCCGTTGTCGGCGGTGTTCTCGCCCAGGGTGAGCTTGCCGTTGAGGTGCACGCCCCCGGCCACCGTGAATCCCGAGTACTCGTCGGCCAGGCAGGCGGCGCGCTTCTCGAACTCCTTGGCGTCCTCCGCCGTCCACCAGTCGGTCAGGTTCCCCCTGGCGTCGAATTTCCGGCCCTGGTCGTCGAAGCCGTGGGTCAGCTCGTGGCCGATGGCGGCCCCCACGGCGCCGAAGTTCACGGCGTCGTCCATGGTGTTGTCGAAGAACGGCGGCTGCAGGATCCCGGCCGGGACGTTGACGTTGTTCTCGAACGGGTTGTAGTTGGCGTTCACCGTGGGCGGGGTCATCCGCCACTCCGAGGGGTCCACCTTGCGGCCGATCCTGGCCCGCTGGCGCGCCGCCTCGAAGGCGTCCGCCCGCTCGGCGTTGCCGAAGGCGTCGCCGCGCACGATCCGCAGCCTGGAGTAGTCCCGCCAGCGGTCGGGGTAGCCGATCTTGTTGGCGATGGCGGCGCGCTTCTCCAGCGCCCGTTTCTTGGTGGTCCCGGTCATCCAGGGGAGGTCGCGGATGTCGCGGTCGAGCGCCGATTCGAGCGCCAGCACCATCTTCAGCGTGCGGGCCTTGCCCTCGGGGCCGAAGGAGGCCTCCACGTAGCGCTGGCCGAGGGCCTCGCCGAGCTGCCGGTCGGTGTATTCGACGCAGCGCTTCCAGCGCGGGCTCAGCTCCTGGGTCCCGCGCAGGGTCTTCTCGAAGAAGGCGAAGTTTTCGTTGACGAAGGCCGGGGGCAGGAGCGGCGCCGCGTCATGGATGGCGTGCCACCGGAGGTAGACCTTCCAGTCGTCGAGGCTCCGCGTCTCGAGGAGCTGGTCGACCCCCTTGAAGAAGTCGGGCCAGCCCACGTTGAGCTGCGTGAAGGGGGGCGCGCCCGAGGCCTTGAAGTAGGCGCTCCAGTCGAAGTGGGGGGCCAGCGACGCCAGATCCTTCACGGCCATCTTGTGCTTGCGGTTCGCGGGGTCGCGCTGCCGCACGCGGTCGAGGGAGATTTTGGCCAGGGCGGTCTCGACGTCGAGCACGGTCCGGGCGTCGCGGGCGGCCGTCTCCCGGGGCTCGCCGAGGAGCTCGAGCATCCGCTGGACGTGGCCGGGGTACTGCTTGCGCACGTCGGCGAACCGCGCCTCGTCGCTCAGGTAGTAATCGCGGTCGGGCAGGGAGATCCCGCCCTGGTCGACCCCCGCCAGGTTGACGCTGGCGTTCTCGAAGTCGGGCTGGGAGCCGAAGCGGAAGAGCGCGCCCACGCCGTCCGCATGGAGCTGGGCGAGGGCCGCCGCGATCTCCCCCTTCGACTTGAGGGCGTCGATGCGGGCGAGCCGCGGCTTCAGGGGGGCGATCCCCTTGGCCTCGATGGCCGGCTCGTCCATGCAGCTCGCGTAATAGTCGCCGATCTTCTGATCGATGGGGTCCCGCCTGGCGCCGGGCTTGGCGGCCTTTTCGAGGATGCCGCGGAGCGTGGCCCAGTTGCGCTCCGTGAGCTCGGCGAGGCGCCCCCAGCGCGAGCGGTCGGGCGGGACGGGGTTCTTGGCGATCCACTGGCCGCAGGCGAACTGGTAGAAGTCCTGGCAGGGCTGGACGGAACGGTCGACGGCCTTGGCGTCGAAGCGCGGGATGGCCGCCGGCTGGCCGGAGTCGATGGGATCCTGGCCGGCCGGAGCCGCCGGGGCCTGGGCGAAGGCGCTGACGGCGCCCGCGAGGAGCGCGGCGGTCAGGGCTGTGCTGCGGAAGGTGTGATGCATGGGGCCTCCTCTCGGAGGATGGTCATATATGAAAGATGGGCGCGCGGGCAATATCCCGGGGCGATCTACTGCTCCCGGGGCGTTGTGCTCCCCGGTCCGTTGGCCCTCATCACCCCGGCCCTCTTCTCCCGGCCTCCCCCCCACCTGACGGGAGAAGAGGGGGGCCTGTCCGCGCGAGGCTGTCGTAGGGGCGGGGCTTGTCCCCGTCCGCAACGTTGCCGGGCGGGGCCAAACCCCGCCCCAACCACAGCAACCCCCGGC
>JAICSG010000582.1 GCA_025937035.1 Thermoanaerobaculia bacterium
CCCGCTGCACCGACCAGTACAACCCCACCGCCGCGATCAGGCAGGAGACGGGCACCACCACCCGCTGCCGGTACCAGGCTTGGCTGCGGAACGGCAGCCCCACGAGCAGGAAGGCGACCGAGATCACCGCGAGTTGGCCCCCTTCGACCCCCAGGTTGAAGCTGAGGAGCGCGGTCAGAAACTCGGAGCGCGGCAGACCCATCTCGGAGAGGACCCCGGCGAAGCCCAGGCCGTGGAGCAGGCCGAAGCAGAAGACCAAGGCGATCCGCGACGGCTTGAGCTCCGGGACCAGGATGTTCTCCACCGCCACGAAGACGATCGAGAGGGCTATCAGGGGCTCCACGATCGAGGGGGAGAGCCGGACGACCCCATAGATGCTCAGGGCCAGGGTCAGGGTGTGGGCCACTGTGAAGGCGGTCACCTGCTGGAGGATCGGCTTCAGCCGCCGGGAGAGGAGGAAGATGCCGAGCACGAAGAGGATGTGGTCCGGCCCCTCCGGCACGATGTGGGTGAAGCCGAGCGTCAGGTACTGGCGCACCACCTGGGAGCGGGTGGGCGGCACGGCCGCCTTGGCCAGGGAGAAATCCGGGCTGGTGGCCCCGGCGTCCAGCCACTGCCAGACGGAGCTCTCCTCGCCTTCGACCTGGAGGATGAGCGGATAGGTGCCGAGCCGCCCGAGAGAGCCGTCCTCCTTCCAGTTGAAGGTCCGCGAGCCGGCGGGGATGGGGCCCTGGAATCGCAGGGTGGCCCGCTCCGGCGGATCGTCCGCGGCGGGCGGCACGATCTCCGCCTGAGGCTTGACCGGAGCGCCGTCGAAGAGGATGGCGGAATTGTCCGCCAGCGCGCGCAGGAACTTGCCGAGGCGCTGGTCGACCTCGGGCTTCAGCCCCTGGATGGGGCCGTAGCGGGTCTCGCCGGCGCCGCCAGGGCCCTTGTCGCCCGGCCAGAGGTGGGCGGGGTCGACCGGGATGTCGATCCGGTAGGTGCCGTCCTTCAGGAAGGTGGCGTAGACCTGGATCTTCCCGAGCTCGTGGGCGTGGACGGCGGAGGCCGCGAGGGCGAGGAGGGCGAGGAGGGCGAGAAGCAGGATCTTGCGCAAGGTGTCTCTCTCCTCAGACTCTACGGCCCCGGGCCTCTCGCGGATGAGCTCTCTAGATCAGGCGCCCGAGCGGCCCGAGATCCAGGTTCAATTCCTCGGGGGTCAGCCCGAAGCGGCCGGCGATCTCGTGGAGGGTCTCCTCCAGCTTCATCAGGGCGAGGCCGACGTTCTCGGTCTCCTCCTCGGTGAGGGTGCCCGCCTCCATGCGGCGGATGGCCTGCTTCTCCATCAGCTTGCGGAGGAACTCGACCAGAGCCAGGACGAGCCGGGCGACCGACTTCTGGACCTCCTCGGGATCGGCGTTCCAGCGCGGGGCCATGGCGGCGGCCTGGCGCTCGATCTCGGCGCGCAGGGCGTCCAGCTCCTCGATCTCCAGGCGGACCGCCTCGCGCTGGCTCATGGGGCGGCCTCCGGCGCGAAGGCGTAGGGGGGCCAGGGGCCGGTGGCGGCGACCCGGCGCCCTCCGATCCGTCCTTTGACCGCCTCCAGGGTGGCGAGGTAGGCGCCGGTTTCTTCACGCAGGACGAGGTGGTAGGCGGTGCCGAGCAGGGGGCCGGCGGCCTCGTGGCGCTCGATCCGCTCGGCGCGCAGCAGGGGGCGGAGGGCCTCGCGGAGCGGCTCGATCTCGGGGAGGGAATGGGACCGCTCGATCTCCCGCCGCCGGGCGGCGAGGTAGCGGGTCCCCGGCCCTCCGGCGGGAGCGGCTTCGGGCTCGGAGATGAGCTCGGGATCGCCGAAGACCCGCAGGGTCATCTGCACGCAGCCGCGGACGAGGGACAAGGCCTCGGAGACTTGGCGCTCGCGAGGTGCCAGCCGATGGGCGAGGGCGGCCTCGTCCGCGAAGGTCTCGCCGAAGCGGGCGGGGAGAATGGCGGCGAAGAGCCCGGCCAGCCGGCGGACCACGGCGTCCTGCCGTTCGAGGGTCTCGCGGTCCGGCCGGGGGCGCTTAGGGGTCTCGCCGGTCACGGCCGCCAGCTTTCCTTGAGGAAGGACCTGGAGCGGCTCGTCCACGATTCCAGCACCGAGCGGCCCGGAGGGCTCCTCGTCGACCAACGCGTAGAGGTAGATCATTCCTCCGGTCCCTCTTCGGACGCCTTGGGAAGCACCCGGTCGGCGGCGCAGAGGAGGGCGGTGAGGCGGAGGTAGATGAGGTCGATGCCGGCGAGGCCGATCACCACCTCGCCGGTGAGCACGAGCCCCTTGTTGAGCAGGTGGTCGACGGTGTCGAGCAGGGAAGCGTCGGTGCGCTCGATCAGCTCCAGGGGCTCGCTCATGCGTTATCGGCGGCCTCCGCGAGGAAGTTGTAGGGGGGCCAGGGGCCGGTCAGGGTGACGTCGCAGGCGCGGGGTGCCAGGCGCCTGGCGCACCGCTCCACGATCGCCTCGAAGTCCGCGCCCCGCTCGCGGGGGACGAGGAAGGCGGCGTCGAGCAGCAGCCGGCCGCCGGATTCCGGAGAGGCCGCCGGCTCACGGCGGACGGCCTCGGAGGCCCCCGCCGCCAGCTCGGCGAAGACGGTGTCCATCTCCTCGCGGAGCCGGCCGGCGAGCTCGCGGGAGGCGTCCTGCTCCAGCTTTTTGCGCAGCAGGAAGGCCGTGCCCGCGCTCTTCCCCCCGGCGCCCGCCTGGGCCTCGGCGGCCAAAACGTCGCGGGCGCGGGCGTCGTCGAGCCGCACCCGCACCCCGAGCTCCACCTGGCCGTCGACTCGATCCAGGACGCGGCCGAGCCGCTCCCGGTCCGCCTGGATGAAGTCGACCGCCCGCTCGTCGGAGGAGAACAGGGTGAAGAGCTTCATGGGCACGGCGGCCCCGGCGGCGGCGAAGTGCTCGATCACCGCCTCATGGGCGAGGGCGCGGTCGGAGACCCAGGAGAGGTCGGAGAGCCGGCGCTGGATCTCCTCGCCGCCGTACTGGGAGAGCGGAGCGCCCGCGGAGATCAGCCAGAGGCCGTCCCCGGCGTCCAGGGCCCGCGGGGGCGAGAGGCCGGGGAGCCCCGCGGGAGCGCCCGCCAGGGAGGGCTTTTCGGGGGCGCGCACCAGGCAGTAGAGATAGGTCGCTTCGCTCATCCGGTGAACGTCTCCCAGCTCCGGACCCACGCGGCGAGCCGCGCGACGCCGCGGGGCGGTGGAAACACGGCAGGGGCCCTGATGATAGCGCACCGGTCCAGCCCCTGTAGATTGAGAGCCTTGCCGCGGCGGAGGGAATCCTCTGGCGGCACGGCGTTGACGATCACGGCCGGCACCGCGATGCCGAGCCCCTGCAGGGAGCGCAACAGGCGGACCGTCTCGCGGCGGGGGAGCTCGGCGGCCCGGGTCACGGCCACGAAGCGGGCCCGCGCCGGATCCCGGAGCAGGGCCTCCAGCCGCTTGAGGCCGCGGGAGAGCGCCACCAGCTCCTGGGCGAGGTCCCCCAGCCCCACGGCCTCGCGGTACTTGAGCAGCAGAGAGAGCAGAAAGTGGTCCCAGGAGAGGGCCAGCTCGGGCATCTCCAGCAGCCGCAGGGCGTGACCCGTGGGGGCGGTGTCCACCACCACCAGATCGTAGGCCGGCTCCCGGCCGTCGCCGAAGACGGCGTCGAGGAGCGAGGAGACGGCGA
>JAICSG010000753.1 GCA_025937035.1 Thermoanaerobaculia bacterium
CCAACTGATCGGACCCCACATAGCCGTTGTACTTGCACTTGGGGAGCTTGACGCCCGCGGGCACCACGTCGTCCGTATTGACCGTCACGAACGCCGAATTTTCATAGCGGAAGACGCCGAACGGCTGCCCCATGGACATGGTCCAGAAGCGCAGCAGGTTGCCGCTGGGGTCCGGCTCGTCGATCGCTTTCGGACAGCCCTTCGGATCGGCTTTGATGTTGAGCTCGTGATTGCCCGGCGCGGAGAAGACCGGCACGCCGGCTCCTTTCACGATCCCGAGATACTCCTCGTACTCTGCCTGCATCTTCTTCTCGTCGTCCGCCTTCTTGCCGGAGATCGTGTCGCCCGCCCACAGCACGAAAGCGGGGGCCGGGCTCATCCCCTGCACCGCCTTTACGATCTGGCCGAGCGTCGCCGGCTGCGGATCGCCGCTCTTGGCGGGGCGGTTGTCCCCGGCCACCACGAACGTGAAGGAGGAAGGATCGGACGGAGCTCCCAGGCTGCCCGTGCCCGGCAGCGGCGCGAGCGGCGGGAATCCGGCCCCGGTGGCCGGAAGGGCCAGGAAAAAGGCACAGACCAGAACGCGCTGGACGGCGGGCATGGCGATCTCCCTTTGGAAGATCTAAATCTTACCATGTGGGGCGGGCGGTCTCACAGACTCAGGCTGCCGATTCGACCTTCTCGACGTTCTCGCGAATGATCCGCGGATGCCGGGCGGCAATGCGCAGCAAGGCGATCGCGGGCCCCTCGGGATGTCGCCGGCCCTGCTCCCAGTTGCGGAGAGTGTGAACGCTGATCCCCATCGCGAGAGCGAACTGCGTCTGGGTCAATCCGACAAAGCGCCGCAACGCCGCGATGTCCTCGCCGGACTCGAACTGCCCAAGCATCAGGCGCTTTCGCACGCGTGCGGGAATGGCCCTGGCGAACTGTTCTTCTGTCAGCTCCGGGAGACGTCCCGACGATGGTGGCCTGCGAATGTTGTGCTGAAACGGGCTGGGAACGTCTCTACAGCTCACAATTCCGACAGCTTCACCAGCAGATCCGCCGGCAGCTTCCGGACCACCATCCCCCGGAACACAATCCCACCCGACGGCACGGTCAATCCTCCCCCCACCCGCAGCCGCACGGAATCTCCCTCCGCCTTGAGCGAGAAATCCAACAATCCCCAGGGAGTCGGCATCCCCTTGACGCTCACGCCTTCTCGAATCCACTCCTCCGGCACGCCCGCGGCCAGCACGAGCGCCTGGTCGGAATCGCGCTCATAGGCGAGGAAGTCGAGGAAGGAGCGGATGAAGTCAGAGCCGACCCAGGTGTGCGGGAGGTCGCCGAGGAAGTTGGGGGCTCGGAGATCGCGGTAGACCACCTCGGGCCATTGATTCCAGGATGTTGGACGTTGATCCTTCAGGAACAGGCCCAGCAGCTCGCGGGCTCTCTCGGGCTGGCCCATGCGGATGAAGGTGCCGACGGTGCGGAGCTCGTAGGGAGTGTAGGCCTTCCAGTCTCCGGCCTTTCTCTTTTCGATCTCCTGCCAGAAATAATCGAAGGTGCGTTCCAGGGTTTTCGGCGGCAGCTTGGCGCGGAGATTTTCGAGCTCGCCGCCTGGGCTGATCGCGGTGGTGGTCGAGGTGGGATCGCGGTCGGCCAGATCGGCGGAGGCGGGGATGTAGTCGATCTTCGCTTCCTGGATCACCCGGTTGATCGAGGCGTAGAGATCGGTATGGAATTCGTCGCGGTCGGCGGCCCAGCGGGTGGCCTCATCGGTCTTGCCCAGGTCGCGGGCGAGGGCGGTGGCGCTCTTCAGCCCGGTGAGGGCAAAGAAGTCGTCCCAGTAGGAGTGGACTGGATGCGACGAATATCCCTCATGGCTGATCGATTCGGGGAGGAGGCCGAAGTATTTGAGCTTGGCGGGCTGGCGGTATTCGTCCGTGCGGCGCTGGGATCGTAATTCGTTGATGTAGGCGACGGCCTTCTCGACGTGCGGCCAGACCTTCTCCACCGTGGCGCGGTCGTGGGTGTAGCGCCAGTATTCGCTGACCAGGAAGAGGAATTCGCCGTTACTGTCGTTCTCCGGCACGGGATCGGCGCCGCGGGAGTCCACGCAGCAAGGGATCTTGCCGCTGGGGAATTGATAGGGAGCGAACCATTCGATCAATTCACGGACCGGCTCCGCAAGGCCGGAGAGTAACAGCGCCGACGAGGTGAGCGAGCCGTCGCGGATCCAGGTGCGGGCGTAGGAGCGGGAGCCCGGCTGGATGGCGGGTCCGTCGCGGTTGATCAGGATATCGGCGAGGACGGTGCGGAAGGTGCGGGCCAGGGGATCGGCGGCTCGCGGGAGGTGGATTTCGACCCGGTCGAGGAGGCGGTGCCAGGTCTCCCGCCCGGGATTGAAATCCCGGGCTACCGGCGGCCGTCCCGTACGGGACTTCCCGGAAGGCGGTGCAGGGTGCAGCGGCACCGACACATCCACTCCCGCCTCACCACCCGCGCCCAGGCTCAGATCCCACGCGAAAGCCCCCGACGCATATCCGAACGAATCCATGACCTTCGGCGCCATGGGGAGCGTTCCGCTCCGCAGATGCTCCACGATCTCTCCGCCGTCGAACGTGGTGGCGCCGAACGCGGTGGGCGGGCTCGACGGGATCACGGTGCGCGCGCCGTTGACGATCGCGGCGTGGCCGTCCCAGGCGATCTCACGGATCGAGGAGGCGCCTCCCGGCTGGTTGAGGAACTGCGTGGGCGGATTCACCTGGAAGGGCCGGAGGGCCAGGAAAAGCTTTACCTGCCGTGCTTTTCCCCGATTGTGAACGAGATAGCGGGCGCGCAGCTCGGATTGCCCCGGCGGGCCGGAGGCGAGGGCGGTGATCTCCAGCGAGAGGCCGTCGTGGGTCCAGGTCACGGTGGGGATGGGGAGATATCCGTCCGCCAATGATTGAGAGGCTTTGACGTCGCTCCA
>JAICSG010000596.1 GCA_025937035.1 Thermoanaerobaculia bacterium
CCGTTCCCGGCCCTGATCGCCCTGCGCTATCTGCGCAGCACGCGGCGGGACGCCTTCGCGAGCTTCCTGTCGCTGGTGGCGGCGATCGGCCTGGCGCTGGGGGTCATGGCGATGATCCTGGCGCTGGCGGTGATCTCGGGGTTCCAGAGCGCGCTGCGGGGCGAGCTCCTGGGCCGCACCCCCCAGATCGAGGCGGAGCTCCCTCCCGGCGCCGACGCCGGGGCCGCGCGGGCGGCGGCGGCGCGGGTGCCGGGGGTGATCTCGGTGCAGATCCAGGTGCGGGGGGGCGGCTGGCTGGTCGACCGCGGGAAGGTGCAGGCGGTCGAGCTGGTGGGGTTCGACGGCCGGGTGCCGCGGACCTTCCCCGGCGCGGAGGGGCGGCCCGAGGGTCTCTACGTGCCCGGAACCCTGGCCGCCCGCTGGGGGCTGAAAGCCGGCGACACCCTGGACGTCGTCTCCCCCCGCCCGACCCTGACGCCGCTGGGGCCGCAGCCGCGCCTGCGCAGCGTCCCCGTGGCCGGCACCTACACCGGCGCCCGCACCCAGGAGGAGCGGGAGCCGGTGGCTCTGCCGCGCGCCGTGGCCGAGTCCCTGCTGGGCACGGCCGACCGCCTTCTGGACGTGGAGACGGGGGATCTCGACGCCGCCCTCGACGTGGCCGGCCGCCTGCCCTCCGCGCTGCCGCGGGGGACCAAGGTGCGCACCTGGAAGGACCTCAACCGGCCGCTTCTCTTCGCCCTGCGGCTGGAGAAGCTGGTGATGTTCGTGGCCGTGTCGCTGATCGTCCTCGTGGCCTCGCTCGCCCTGGTGGCGGATCTGGCGCTGATCATCTCCAGCAAGCGGCCGGAGATCGGCATGCTGGGGACCCTGGGCGCGACCCCGGCGGCGCTGCGCCAGGCCTTCGTGATGCTCGGCGGGATGGTGGCCGGCTCCGGGGTGCTGGTGGGGACGGTGCTGGGAGTAGGGGGCGCCTGGGTGATGGACCACTACCGCCTGCTGCGGGTGCCGGGGCGGGTCTACTTCCTGGACTATGTGCCGTTCCTGGTGCAGCCGGGGGATCTGATCGTGGTGCTGCTCCTCACCTTCGCCCTGGCCCTCGCCTCGTCGCTCTACGCGGCCCAGAGGGCGGCGGCGCTCGATCCCATTGAGGCGTTGAGACGATGAGCGTCGCCGTCCGCGCCACCAGCCTCACCAAGACCTACCAGGACGGCGTCCGGCGGGTGGAGGTGCTGAAGGGGATCGACCTCGCGGTGGAGCCGGGAGAGCTGGTCGCGATCGTGGGCCCCTCGGGGTCGGGGAAGTCGACGCTGCTCCATCTGCTGGGGGCCCTCGACCGGCCGGACGCGGGAGCGGTCGAGATCGGCGGCCAGTCGCTCGCCGGGCTCTCGGGAGCGCGGCTGGCCGGGTTCCGCAACCGCACGATCGGGTTCGTCTTCCAGTTCCACCAGCTCCTGCCGGACTTCACCGCCCTGGAGAACGTCATGCTGCCGGGGCGGATCGCCGGCCTCGATCCGCCGCGGGTGCTGGAGCGGGCCCGCGGGCTGCTGGTGGAGGTGGGCCTTGTCGAGCGGCTGGACCACTTCCCGAGCCAGCTCTCCGGGGGGGAGCGGCAGCGGGTGGCCCTCTGCCGGGCCCTGGCCCTGGAGCCGCCGCTGCTGCTGGCCGACGAGCCCACGGGGAACCTCGATCCGGAGAGCGGCGAGACGGTCTTCGAGCTGCTGCTCGCCCTCCAGGCCCGCCACGGCACCACCGGCATACTGGTGACCCACAACCCCGAGATCGCCCGGCGCTGCACCCGCACCCTGCGGCTGGATGGGGGAGTGCTACACCCGTACTGAAAACCGGACACATCCCTCACCTCCCCGGCCGGGAATTTTGCCGCCGCGCCGCGGATTGACGAGGTTAGAGACCGGTTTCCCGGCTGTTGTTTCCTCCGGGGCCTGGCGTCCCTTCCGGTGAGGTGACGGCGTGCTAGAATCCGGTCGTAGAAAATAGACGCACTGCCGCTCTTTGAGTACCTCAAGGTCGAGGTCCGCTTGTAGCGTGCGAAGCGTCAGGAGAGGTCGAACCAATGTTTGAGAAGTACAATGAGAAGGCCCGCCGAGCTCTCTTCTTCGCCCGCTATGAGGCCAGCAAGCTGGGCAGCCGGGTGATCGAATCCGAGCACATCCTCCTGGGCATCCTGCGCGAGGGGGAGGAGACGGTCAACGAGATCTTCCGCCGCTTCCAGGTGAAGCCGGAGGACATTCGCCGGGAGATTGAAGGCGAGCGGGTCTTCGTCGAGCGGATCTCCTCCACCGCCGAGCTGCCTCTTTCCGAGGAATCGAAAAAGATCCTGGCATACGCCTCGCACGAGGCGGAGAGCATGCTCCACGCGACGGTCGGCTCCGAGCACCTGTTGATCGGCATTCTGCGAGTGGAAGGGTGCACCGCGATGCGCATCCTGGCCCAGCACGGATTCGACGTCTACACGGTGCGCGAGGAGGTGCTCGCGATCGCCAAGGAGCGGGAGGCCTCGCAGCAGAAGAAGGAGCTCCCCTTTCTCTCGGAGTACGGACGGGACCTGACCGCGCTCGCCGCCGAGCAGTCGTTCGACCCCCTGATCGGGCGTGAGGAGGAGGTGGACCGCATCGTCCAGATCCTCTCCCGCCGCACCAAGAACAATCCGATCCTTCTGGGCGAGCCGGGCGTCGGCAAGACCGCCATCGTCGAGGGCCTGGCCCAGCGCATCATCGAGGGGCGGGTGCCGATCTTCCTCGCCAACAAGCGGATCATGGCGCTCGACCTCTCCCTGATCGTCGCCGGCACCAAGTACCGCGGCCAGTTCGAGGAGCGCCTGAAGGGGATCCTGAAGGAGCTCAAGGAGAGCAAGGAGCTGATCGTCTTCATCGACGAGATCCACTCCCTGATCGGCGCCGGCTCGGCCGAGGGCTCGCTCGACGCGGCGAACATCCTGAAGCCGGCGCTGTCGCGGGGGGAGATCTCCTGCATCGGCGCCACCACGCTCAAGGAGTACCGCAAGTACATCGAGAAGGACCGCTCCCTGCTGCGGAGATTCCAGGCCATCCAGGTCAATCCGCCGACGCCGGAGCAGACGCAGGAGATCCTGGAGGGGGTCAAGGACCGCTACGAGTCGTTCCACAAGGTGCGCTACCGCCCGGAGGCGCTGCGCACGGCGATCTACCAGTCGAGCCGGTACATCCCGGACCGCCACCTGCCGGACAAGGCGATCGACGTCATCGACGAGGCCGGCGCCCGGGTCAAGCTCCGCCGGGTGCGCGACACCCAGAACCTGCGCCGCCTGGAGCAGGAGATCCGCCAGGTGGTCAAGGAGATGAAGGTCGCCATCTCCGACAAGGACTTCGAGCGCGCCGTCTACCTGCGGGAGCGGGAGATCGAGCTGCGCGAGGACCTCGAGCGGATGAGCGTGGCGACGGACGAGACCGGCGTGCTGGAGGTGACCCGGCACGACATCGAGGAGGTCATCTCCTCGTGGACCGGCATCCCGGTGGCCGCCCTGCAGAGCGAGGAGGCCGAGCGGCTGCTCAAGATGGAAGACATCCTCAAGCGCCGCGTGGTGGGCCAGGACCGCTCGATCAACG
>JAICSG010000513.1 GCA_025937035.1 Thermoanaerobaculia bacterium
GAGGTCCCCAGACTGGGGACCGTGGAGCTGTGTCATATCCGGGCCTGGTTCTCGACCTGGATGACCCCGAGCGCCGTGAACAGCTTCTTGAGGAGGTAGTTCTCCTCGTTGTCGAGCGTCGCGCCGCCCAGATGGGCGATCCCCAGGGTGCGGTTGACCTCGTTGCCCTCCGGGTCCTTCGCCTCCCAGGTCTCCTCGCGGGTCTTCTTGACGAGCTGCGCCACCCGCTCCAGGGCCCAGTCGAGCGGGACGGTCTCCCACTCCGTGCCGTGGGGCCGCCGGTAGAGGACCGTCTGCACCCGGTGCGAGCCGGTGACGAGCTGGAAGGTCGCCGCCCCCTTGGGGCAGAGGCAGCCGTGGGAGAGCGGAGAGTCAGGATCCCCCTCGATGTCGGTGATCCTGCCGTCCTTCACATAGACGAGCTGACCGCAGCCGACCGCGCAGTAGGGGCAGACCGAGCGGACGACCTTGTCGGCCGTCTCGGTCCGGGGCTTCAAGGTTTCACTGCGTGGAGAGCGGGCGGTCTCGCCCAGGGCATGGAGGTCGCGGTTGCGGATCTGCCGCAGGACCGGCCACCGGAAAAGCGTATCGCGAACAGCCATCCACACCTCCCGCGGGAGCGCTCCGGCTCCCATCCGATGCACAGAGGGATGGGCATGCAAGTCCGGTGCGCGCTCATTCGGGGAGCTTCTCGTATCTTCAATACGAAATTCCATGGCACATATCTTGTATTTCCGTTATCCTTGCGAGGATATCGATGCCCAAGACCCCCACCTACCCCTCCGCCTTCGAATTCATCCCCGAGAGGCCGACCATCCCCAAGCTCTGGGAGGCGGCTCAAGGCTGCACCGCGTGTGATCTTTACAAGAAAGCCACCCAGGCGGTGCTGGGCGTAGGGCCCCGCGAGGCGGCGGCCTTCTTCATCGGCGAGCAGCCCGGGGACCAGGAGGATCTGACGGGCAAGCCGTTCGTGGGCCCCGCCGGCCGGGTGCTCGACGAGGCGCTGGTGGAGGCGGGGATCCCGCGCGAGGAGGTCTACGTCACCAACTCGGTCAAGCACTTCAAGTGGGAGCCGCGCGGCAAGAAGCGGATCCACGCCAAGCCGACGATGGGGGAAGTCAAGGCCTGCCGCCCCTGGCTGGAGACCGAGCTGGAGATCGTCAAGCCCCAGGTGATCGTCTGCCTGGGAGCGACCGCGGCCCAATCGCTGATGGGCTCGAAATTCAAGATCACCGTCGAGCGCGGCAAGTTCTTCGAGACCCCCTGGGCCCCCTGGCTCACCGCGACCTACCACCCCTCGGCCATCCTGCGGATGCCCGACGAGGAAGCGCGCCACGCGGCTCGGGCGCTCTTTGTGGCGGATCTGATCGGGGTGGCGGAGCGGTTAAGGGCGGTCGTCAGTCGAGCTTGACGTCCGTAACCTCTCCCCGGGTGATCCGCACCAGCTCCTCCGGCGTCGTCCGGAACACCGCGTTGGGAGTCCCGGCGGCGGCCCAGATCTCCTTGTACTGAAGGAGGTCGCGGTCGATCACGACCCTCGGCCGGGTGGCGTGGCCCACGGGCGCGACGCCGCCGATCGGAAAGCCCGTCAGGCGCTTCACGGTGTCGGCGTCCGGCCGGGTGGCGGGGGAGCCCAGGTAGGCGGCCAGCTTCTCCATCGAGACCCGGTTCACGCCGGAGGCGATCACCAGGACGGGTACCTCTCCAATGACGAAGACGAGGCTCTTCGCGATCTGGGCCACGGTGGTGCCGATCGCCGCCGCCGCTTCCTGAGAGGTGCGCGTGCTGGCGGCCAGTTCGACCACCTCGCCCCCGGCTCCCAGGGATCTCAGCTCAGCCCGGACTCTCTCCGCGTTGGGGTGCATGGCGGATTCATTGTACGAAAGATAAGCTCTACCCCATGCAAGCCAACGGCATCGACGACGTCCTCCGCATCCTCGACGGCATCATCGCCGATACCAAGGCGAAGAGCGATCCGCTGGGGTACTTCCCGGCGCTGTACCGGCAGGTCACGCTGAAAGTGAAGCAGGGGATCGCCGCGGGGTATTTCGATGACGGGCCGCGGATGGACCGCTTCGACGCCCTGTTCGCCAACCGGTACTTCGCGGCCTATGAGGCCTGGACCTCCGGCGGGACCCCGACCCAGAGCTGGCAGGTGGCGTTCCAGGGGACGCGGTCGGGACAGCTCATCATCCTCCAGGACCTCCTGGTGGGGATCAACGCCCACATCAACCTCGATCTCGGCGTGGTGGCCGGCGAGACCTTCCAGGGGGCGGCCCTCCAGGGCTTCCACGACGATTTCAACAAGATCAACCAGATCCTCTCGACCCTCCTCCCCCAGGTCGAGGACACGGTCGGCGAGTTTTCCCCTTTACTCGGAATCCTGGCCAGGATCGGCGGCAAGGATGCCATCGAGGTCCTCGACTTCAGCATGGATGCCGCCCGCGACGACGCCTGGATGCACGCCCTACTCCTCTCCGTCCAGCCTCCGGAGGCCTGGCCGCTCACCGTGCAGACGATCGACGACAAGGTCGCCTTCCTCGGCAAGCTGATCGCCCAGCCTGCGGGAATGGTGGCGCAGGCGGTCGACCTCATCCGAGACACCGAGAGCAAGGACGTGCCGGCGATCATCGACGCCCTCAACTCGATCGTGCAGGCGTAGGACGAACCAAAAATGGACAACCCGGGCATCCAGATCCTCCTCCGCGCCCTCGACACGGGCTACGACCACAAGTCCTGGCACGGTCCCATCCTCAAGGGATCGCTGCGCGGGATCTCCCCGGAGGAGGCGGCCTGGCGGCCCACACCCAGGCGTCATAACGTCTGGGAGATTGCCATCCACGCGGCCTATTGGAAGTACGCCGTCCTGCACAAGCTGCGGCCGGAGATCCGTTTCCCTCTGAAGGGGCGCGACTGGTTTCCCCGTCCGGAGGGGGAGATCAGTGAGCCGGCCTGGAAGGCCGACCTGCGCATCCTGGAGCAGACGCACCGGGATCTCCGCGCGGCCGTGGCCGCCCTCCGCGACGAGGATCTGGAGACCGTCCCCCAAGGGAGCAAGAGGGTGGTGCGGGATCTCGTCCTCGGCGTGGCCTACCACGACATCTACCACGCCGGGCAGATCCAGCTCCTCAAGCGGCTCCGTGAAGGCCGGTAGCAAGCCGCGGGCTCCCTCTTTACAGACCGCGGCATGCTTTTCTAACATAGAAACGTTTCGCCCATCTCTGCCATCTGGAGTCGAGGGCGATCCTCTGTCGCCGCTCGAAGGGGAGACTTTGCAGATACCTCAGGGAGCTCACATGCGATCTGGACAGAAGAAGGTCTCGACACGAAAGCAGCTTCTCGCCGCCGTCCTGCTGTCCCTTCTCGGTGTCGCCGCCCGCTCCCAGGCGCAGGGGCTTGAGCCGACCCTGATCCCATCTCCGGACCCGGATGAATCCAGCTTCGGCGGAACGGTCTCGCTGTCCGCGGACGGCCAGACCGCCCTGGTGGGCGGCGACGCCGGCTCGCACAGGGCCTACGTCTTCGTCCATGGCAGCGGCGGCTGGTCTCTGGACACCCGGCTTCCCGTGGCGGGTCCGGCTCGGGACGGCGATGCGTTCGGCTGGGTGGTCGCCTTGTCGGCGGATGGGAAGGTGGCGCTCGTCGCGGCCCCGCTCACGTTCGGCTCCTGTCCCGACGACTTCCCCTTTCCTTGCGGAGAGGTGTACGTCTACGTCCGGGAGGGCGGAGTCTGGACGCTGAAGGCCGCCCTGAAACCTCCTACCTTCGTCGACTTCGAATTCAACTTCGGCTCGGCGATCGCCCTCTCGGGGGATGGCTCGACGGTTCTCGTGGGCCGGCCGGCGGACGATTGCATCCATCAGCCCTGCCGAGGGGTGGTCTTCGTCTACGAGCGAGCAGGCGATTCCTGGAACCTGGTGGATTCGTTGAGAGCCTCCAACCCCTCGGTCCAGAAATTCGGCTCCTCGATCTCCCTCTCCCCGGACGGCGGCACGGCGCTGATCGGAGCGCCTCACTCCAGCTGTGTCGACGGCTGC
>JAICSG010000824.1 GCA_025937035.1 Thermoanaerobaculia bacterium
GAGGACGTCCACAAGCCCCGCGGCTTCCCCCCCGGCAAGGTCATCCTCGACCGCTTCAGGAGCGTGCAGGCCACTCCCTGGCGGTCCGACGCCTCCTGATTCCCTCCCCGCATCGCTGTCGCGTTTAAAGCACGGCTCGTCGGCCGCACCGCACACCTGCCCGCCACCGAGCTCCTGGCCTGTTCGCCGCGAAACCTTTTCAAAGCAAAGGGTTCGGTAACAAGGGCAAGAGTGGCATTTTGATTGCGCTCTGGTGCCCTCCGAAGTCTTTTCTTTGAGGAGGAAACCGATGAGCCGACGAGTTTTTCCTTTCCGTCCGATCCTGGCCCTGCTGACCCTCGCTCTCCTGCCATCCGCCGCCTCCGCGCAAGACGAGCCGCGCGGCCCCTCGTTCGAGCTCTTCGGCGGCGCCGGCGCGATCTATTCGAGCTCCTCGGGCCTGAGCCTGCACACCGAAACGCTCGGCGCGCGCGGAGGCTTCTCCCTGACCCGCGTCTGGACGGTGGAGGCCGCTCTGTCGCGGACGAGCGGCGACCCCGCCACCTGGAACGGCGAGGTCTCGGCCAAGGCCTACCTCTTCCAGGCGGAACGGGTCCGGCTGTTCGCGCTGGCGGGGCCTGGAATCCGCCGGGAAGATCTCTCCCGCGGGTCCGCCGATTCGGCCACGCTCCACGCCGCGATCGGAGTCGAGATCACGCTCTCCCCGGGGTTTTATCTCCGCCCGGAGCTCCGCTCCCGGTGGCCCACCGCCCACTTCGACGAGAGGCACCGCTCCGAGGATCTCACGCTGGGGTTTGGGTGGCGGTTCTGAGGGGGTGAGAGGGACCCAAGGGACTTCAGGGACTGCAAAGACCCTGTGTTTCTTGTCCCTGGAGTCCCTTCTGTCCCTTGGGTCCCTTTTCGGCTTTTCTCACAATGCCTGCAAAATCGCCGACGCGCTGCTGCGGGCCACCTCGCCGGGCTGGTCGATATTCAGCGCCTTGAGGACGCCGTCCTCGACCACCGCGGCGTAGCGCTGGGAGCGGATGCCCATGCCGAAGGCGCGGGAGTCGAGCTCCAGGCCCATGGCGCGGGCGAAGTCGCCGTTGCCGTCCGCCAGGGGGACGATCTTGTCGCCCACCTCCTGCTGCTTGAACCAGGCGCGGAGCACCTCGATGTCGTTCACCGCTGTGCCGGCCACCACGTCCGCCCCCCGGGACTTGAGATGGTTGGCCAGCTCGACGAAGCCGGGCAGGTGGTGGTCCGAGCAGACCGAGGTGAAGGCCCCGGGTACGGCGAACAGCACCACCTTCTTTCCCTTGAAGAAATCGTCCGTCCAGACGCTCTCGAACGAGCCGTCCGGGTGGACCGTAGTCAGCTTCACGTTGGGGATCCTCTCCCCGACCTTGATCGCCATTCGATACCCCTTTCGCAGCAGATCCTAACAGAGACCTTCGCTGGCCCCGTTTTCGCAAGGAACCCGGTCGAGATCCGCGGATCTGCGCGCGGCAATCATGCCGCTCAGGGTAGAGGAGGAGAGGGAGCTATGGCCGACAAAACCGTGACATCTTCCGCCGGGGCCGGCAGCCGGCAGGAGCTGATCGACGCGCTCAACGAGGACCTGTCGCGCGAGTACCAGGCGATCATCGCCTACGTGGTGTACTCGCAGGTCCTCAAGGGGGCCGAGTACATGTCCATCGCGAAGGAGCTCGAGACGCACGCCGCCGAGGAGCTGTCGCACGCCCTGATCATCTCGAACCAGATCGACTACCTGGGCGGCACGCCCACGGTGACGCCGAAGCCGGTCAAGGTCTCCGAGGACGCCCGGGAGCTGCTGCGCTTCGACCTGGAGAACGAGAGCGAGACTATCCGCCAGTACCGCCGGCGGGTGAAGCAGTGCGAGGCCCTGAACGAGTTCGCCATCGCCGAGCACATCCGGGAGATCCTCAAGGACGAGCAGGAGCACCTGATCGACCTCGCCACGGCCCTCGGCGAGGACCCGCCGGCGCTGAGCTGAAGGCGTCCGCCCGGCAGAGGACGGCGTGAGGCGGAGGCAGGATTGAAGTACGATCCCGGGCATGGAAGATCTGGTCAGCGGCTCTTCTGCTCAGCCCAGAGCGCCCTGGTGGCGCCAAGCCCTTCAACTGGCCGCCCTGCTCCTCCCTCTGCTCGGGCTGATCCTCCGTCTCGCCTTCCCTCCGCCCGTTCCGACCGGACGATTTCTGGTCTACGTCGACAAGCCAGGTCCCGGCAATCCGGACAGCATGGCTTCCGCGACCATCCTCCTGTTCAAGGCCGACGGCCAATATGCCGAGTACACGGGCTTCGTCGCCGATTCGGGAAAGGGCGAGCTTGCCCTCGTTCCGGGGGACAGCAGCACCGAGGTGGTCGGAACCTGGAGGCAGGACGGGAGGACCCTCACGGCGCGCCGCCGGCGGGTGGCCCGGCCCACTCCCTACGACGGTCCGTACCTGGACCCGTTGTGCAGGTCGTCCATGGTGGAATACCACCTTGTCGGGCGTGACGGCGTCCGCGACGGCAAGACCGTCTTCCAGGCGTCCGACCAGCGCAGCTTCGCGGGTTGGGATGAGTACGTTTCCAGGGCCATGAGCTCTGGGGCTTCCTGCAGCGTCAGGTGATCTCTGGGATGGAGATCGATCAGCCGACTCTTTATTTGATCCTGGCCGAGCGCGCCCACCGATC
>JAICSG010001085.1 GCA_025937035.1 Thermoanaerobaculia bacterium
AGACGGCGACGAGGAGCGCGGCCCTACCCACGAAGAGCGACTTCCGCATCGGTTCCAACCTCCAGAAGGAGTGGGACTGCGTGCTACAACAAATAGAAGCTTCTGCATGATAGCGCCCTTCGCGACGGGGCGCAAGCGGGAAAAGGCCGGTAAAGGTGGATGAACAAAGGGGAAATGGGGGAGGGAAGGGACGCAACCTCGCCGCCGGGATTTCAATCCCGGGCGGCGAGGACTCACGGACGCCCCGGAGCCGGCCTCAGCTATTCGGCCGCACGATCTCCACGTGGAAGTTGGCGAACTTCCAGCCCAGGCTGGAGACCTCGGGGAGGAACTGGTTGTTGTAGTTGCCGAACTCGGCCACCAGGCCGGTCCCGGGCACCGAGATCAGGCGGTTGCGCGAGGTGGCCTGGTACTGGCCTCCCTTGACCAGGTTGCCGTTCTGGTAGATGCCGAACGTGACCTTCTGCGTGGCGGCGTCGTAGAGGCTGCTGATGTGGTAGGTCTGCCCCTGCTGGAACGTGAAGCCGAGCTGGACGCTGGTGCTGTAGTGGGCCGGCAGATCGACGTTCTGGGCGGCCTTGGCCTTGTTGTTGCCGGGCCCGAAGGCGTTGATGTTGGCCAGGGTGTTGCTCCGGAACTTGCCGCGGTGGAGAAAGATCAGGTTGTGCGCGCCCTTCGGCAGGCGGGGGTTCCAGGGGCCGGCGACGACGTCGAATTCGGCCAGCACCTTGGTGGCGTTGAGCGTCTGCGGCACCGGCACGCGCAGGATCTTCTTGGCGTTCGTGGGGGTGGCGGTGTGGAAGAGGCCGTTCTGATCGAAGGTGATCACGCTGTTGCCGCCCGTGGACGCCGGCGGCTTGCGCCTGCGGGCCTTCGCGGCCGCCTCGATCGTCTCGGACGGATTGACGAAGGAGACCTCGGCGGTCTTGCTGTCGGCCAGCGCGGCCACGGCGTAGAACGGCTGATCGCAGGAGACCTGGGCGGTGGCCGCGGGCTCGCCGCGCAGGCCGAGGGCGTCCTCGAAGCGGCTCATCGACTTGGCCGGGACCTCCACCGAGCCGGCGTTGCGGACCAGCGAGCCGTCCTCGGCCACCACGTCGACCTGGCACTGGGAGACGGCGTCGCCGAGGTTGATCAGGGCGAGTTGGGTGACGTCGCGGCTGCCGCTCTTCCCGACGCCGTTCAGGTAGATCGCGGAGCCCGCCGCCGCCTGCGTCTCGGAGGTGATCACCGGTAGGCCGGCGTAGTGGAGGTTCTGGCCGCGGCCGCTCTTGACCCAGGCGTCGACCAGCAGCGCCTCCGAGTCGTCGTCGATCGCCAGCAGGCCGGTCTCCCCCTGGGCCGCGGCCCGGTCGAGGAAGACCGCGCGCCTGGCCGGCACCGTGGAGCTGGCCGCCTTGGCCTCGACCCCATCCTGGTCCGAGAGGAGCGTGGTGGTGTAGGGGCGCGCGACGCCGTCGTAGTTGGAGATCCAGAGCTGGGTGGCGAGCGGGGAGCCCGTGGCATTCACGGGATCGAGGAGGGGGACGTAGACGGTTGCCGCGTGGATCGGGGCGAGGGACAGGGCGGAGAGGGAAAGAGCACAGGCGAGGGACTTCTTCATGCCAACAGCCTCCTTCAAACTTCGGATAACCTCGGTGGACTGAGGATTACCCCGTACAGCGATACGGCGACTTCCTGAACGGGGCGATGGTAGGCGCTCGACCTTCGAATTGCAACCTGGATTGTGCAAGTTTCGATCTGCTAGTCTGGGGACATCTTGATGATTCAAGACCCCGCCCCGCCGCTCCTCCCCTACGAGGCCGAGCTCGCCTCCGGCGCGCCGCGCGCCAAGGAGCTCGTCAAGGACCTCATCTCCTGGGGCACGCTGCCGCTGGGGA
>JAICSG010000785.1 GCA_025937035.1 Thermoanaerobaculia bacterium
ACCGCTGCTGCGAGGGGCTGCGGCCCCACCTCGGGCTCGACCTGCGGGAGCTGCTGTTCGCGGCGGACCACGACGAGGCGGCGGCGGAGCGGCTGGCCGAGACCCGCTTCACCCAGCCGGCCCTGTTCACCGTCGAGCACGCTCTAGCCCGCCTGTGGATGGAGTGGGGCATCCGGCCCAAGGCGATGCTGGGGCACAGCATCGGCGAGTACGTGGCCGCCTGTCTGGCGGGGGTCTTCTCGCTCGACGACGCCCTGGCGCTGGTGGCGGAGCGCGGCCGGCTGATGGCCAGCGTCCCCTCCGGGGCGATGCTGGCGGTGCCGTTGACCGAGGAGAAGGTCGCGCCGTGGCTCGGCGCCGGGCTCTCGCTGGCGGCGATCAACGCGCCGGACCGCTGCGTGGTCTCCGGCCCCCACGCGGCGGTGGAGGCGTTGCGCGCCGACCTCCTGGCCCACGGTGTGGCCGCCCGGCCGCTGCACACCTCCCACGCCTTCCATTCGGAGATGATGGAGCCGATCCTGGATCCCTTCCGCGAGCGGCTGGCCGGCGTCGCGCTCCACGCCCCCCAGATCCCCTACCTCTCCAACGTGACCGGCACCTGGATCACCGCGGCGGAGGCCACCGACCCGGACTACTGGACGCGGCATCTGCGGCAGGCGGTGCGCTTCGCGGACGGGGTCCGCGAGCTCTGCAAGGACCCCGGCCTGGTCCTCCTGGAGGTCGGGCCGGGCCAGACCCTGGCGACGCTCGCCCGGCAGCACCCCGACTGCGCCTCCCGCGCCGTCCTCTCCTCGCTCCGGCACCCGAAGGAGCGCAAGGCCGACCTCCCCCTCCTGCTGCGGACGCTGGGCCAGCTCTGGCTCCAGGGGGTCGAGCCGGACTGGCGGGCCTTCCATTCGCACGAGCGCCGGCGGCGGGTGCCGCTGCCGGCCTACCCCTTCGAGCGCCAGCGCCACTGGGTCGAGCGCACCGACGCGGGCCCCGCCGCGGCGCCGGTGGCCGACAGCGGCAAGAAGCAGGACGTCGCCGACTGGTTCTATCTCCCCTACTGGAAGCCGTCGGCGGCGCCGCCCCCCGCGCCCGCGGCGGTCGAGCGCGCCGGCCGCTGGCTGGTCTTCCTCGACGAGGCCGGGGTGGGGGAGCGGGTGATCGCGCGGCTGGCGGCGGCCGGCCGGCGGGTGGTGGCCGCGCGGGCCGGCGAGGCGTTTCAGAAAGTGGGCGATGGGGTCTACGAGCTCGCGCCCGGGCGCCGCGAGGGCTACGACGCCCTGCTCCAGGAGCTGGCGGCCGGCGGCGATCTCCCCGACTGCATCCTCCACCTGTGGAACGTGGGGCCGCTCCCCGGCGGTCCGGAGGCCCTGGAGGAGCGCGGCTTCTGGAGCCTGCTCCACCTGGCCCAGGCCCTGGGCCGGGCGAACGTCACCCAGCGCATCCACCTGGCCGCCGTGTCGAGCGACATGCAGCGGGTGGCCGGCGAGGCGCGGCTGGTGCCCGAGCGGGCCCTGCTGCTGGGGCCGGTCAAGACGATGTCCCAGGAGTATCCGAACGTGCGCTGCGTCAGCGTCGACGTGGCGCTGCCGGCCGGCGACGCGGTGATCGACCGCCTGATCGCCGAGGCCACGGCCGAGCCCTCCCAGCCGGTGGTGGCCTACCGGAATGGGAGCCGCTGGGCGCAGTCCCACGAGGCGGCGCGCCTGGAGCCTCCCGCCGCCGGCGCGGTCCGCCTGCGCGAGCGGGGGGTCTATCTGATCACCGGCGGTCTCGGCGGCCTGGGGCTCACCTTCGCCGAGCTCCTGGCGCGGGATTTCCAGGCCCGGCTGGTGCTGCTCGGCGCCTCGGCGCTGCCGGAGCGCGAGGCCTGGGACGAGTGGCTGGCGGCGCACGGCGAGGAGGACCGCGCCAGCTTCCGCATCCGCCGGGTGCGCGAGCTGGAGGCGCTGGGGGCGGAGGTGATGGTGGCCGCCGCCGACGTGGCGGACGGCGAGCGGATGCGCGCGGTGGTGGCGGAGGCGCTCTCCCGGTTCGGCGGGCTGCACGGCGTGATCCACTCGGCCGGCGTCCCCGGCGGCGGCACGATCCAGCTCAAGACGGCCGAGGCGGCGTCGCGGGTGCTCTCCCCCAAGGTGGCGGGCACCCGGGCGCTGATGGCGGCCGTGGCCGGGCTGCCGCTCGACTTCGTGGCCCTCTGCTCCTCGACCCTGGCGGTGGCGGGGGGGCTGGGGCAGGTCGACTACTGCGCCGCCAACAACTTCCTGGATGCCTTCGCCCACGGCGCCGCCCTGGCGGGAGGGCCGCCGGTGATCTCGATCAACTGGGGGGCCTGGGAGGAGGTCGGCATGGCGGTGGCCAGCGGCCTGATGCCGGGCCGCGCCGCCTCCGGACGGTCCCCGCGCGCCGGCGAGCTCGCCGAGGGGATCGTCGCCGAGGAGATCCATCCGCTCCTCGACCGCTGCCTGCGGCAAACCGCCGGCCAGGCCCTCTATGAGACGGCCTTGAGCCCGGAGCGGCACTGGGTGCTCGACGAGCACCGGATCGTGGGGGTCCCCACGCTGCCCGGCACCACCCATCTGGAGCTGGCGCGGGCGGCCTTCGCCCACCACGCGGCGGCCTTCGGGCAGGGCGCGCCGGAGGACGGAATCGAGCTGCGGGACGTCTTCTTCCTCTCGCCCCTGCAGGTGCCGGCGGGGGAGCGGACGCTGCGGGTCTCGCTGGAGGGGGAGGGCGACGCCTTCACCTTCCAGGTGATGAGCGGGCCCGGCGCCGCCGACGGGGGCCAGCCCGGCTGGCAGCCGCACGCCCGCGGCAAGGTGGCGGCG
>JAICSG010000705.1 GCA_025937035.1 Thermoanaerobaculia bacterium
CTGGCGGACTGGCCGCGCTACCGCGTCGAGCGCCTCCTGGGCTCGGGCGGCATGGGGACGGTCTACAAGGCGTTCGATCCCACCCTGGGCCGCTGGGTGGCTCTCAAGTTCCTCCACCGCAACGACGGCACCCACGCCGAGCGCTTCCTCCGCGAGGCGCGCGCCCAGGCGCGGATCTCCCATCCCAACGTCTGCCACGTCCACGAGGTGGGCGAGGCCGAGGGGCGGCCGTATATCGCCATGCAGTACATCGACGGCCGCAGCCTCGGCGAGCTCTGCGAGGAGCTGACGCTCGACGACAAGGTCCGCCTGGTGCGCGACGTCGCCCGCGCCATCCACGCCGCCCACCGCACCGGCCTCATCCACCGCGACCTCAAGCCGGGCAACATCCTGCTGGCGCGCGACGAGAACGGAGAGATCCACCCCTTCGTGGTCGACTTCGGCCTCGCCATGGCCCAGGACGAGATCTCCCTCTCCCGCACCGGCATGATCAGCGGCACGCCGGCCTACATCTCGCCCGAGCAGGCCCAGGGGCGCCCGCTCGACCGCCGGACCGACGTCTACAGCCTCGGCGTGGTCCTCTACGAGCTCCTGGCGGGCGAGCCCCCGTTCACCGGCGGCAACCTGGCCCGGGTGCTGGTCAGCCTGGTCCAGGAGGATCCCAGGCCCTTGCGCCAGGCCGCCCCCGCGACCCCCGAGGACCTGGAGACGATCGTCGCCAAGTGCCTGGAGAAGGACCCCACCCGGCGCTACGAGTCGGCCCGCGAGCTGGCCGAGGACCTCGACCGCTTCCTCGACGGCGAGCCGATCCGCGCCCGTCCGGCGGGCTGGGTCTACCGCGCCGGCAAGCGCCTGCGCAAGCACCGGGCTCTCGCCGCGGTCTCGATCACCGCCGTCCTGGCCCTGGCCGCCCTGGGCGCCTTCAGCCTGCACGCCCAGTGGCGGGCGCGCGAACGGGCCCGGCTCGCCCAGCGGTTCGGCCAGCGCATCGGCTCGTTCAAGGCCAGCATGGAGTACGTCGCCACCCAGCCGCTGCACGACATCACCCCTTACAAGCGGCAGTTGGAGGCGGAGATGGGCTCCATCCGCGCCGAGATGAAGGAGATCGGCCCGATCGCCGAGGGTCCCGGCCGCTTCGCCCTCGGCCAGGGGTATCTCTCGCTCCATCAATACGATCTCGCGCGGGACCAACTGGAGCGGGCCTGGAAGGCGGACGAGCGCGGCCCCGAGGTGGCCGAGGCGCTGGGGATCGCCTTCGGCCGCTCCTACGAGCGGAGCCTCGCCAGCGCCGACCGCTCCCCTTCCTCCGAGACCCGCTTCCGCCTGGAGGAGATCGAGCACACCTATCGCGATCCCGCCCTCAAGTATCTGCGCCGGGCGCTCCTGGGCTCGCCGGACGCCTCCTTCCTGCACGGGCTGATCGCCTATTACGAGGGGCGCTACGCCGACGCCCTGGCGGCGGTCCGGCGCGATCCGGGCTCCCCTCAGGGAGCGCGTCTCGAAGCCCGGATCTATCTCTCCCAGGGGAGCGACGCCGCCCGGGCCGGCGAGTACGAGCAGGCGGACCGCCTGTTCGTCCGCGCCGGCGAGATCTACGCCCGTCTGGCCCAGCGTTTCCCCAGCGATCCCGACCTGTATCTGGAGGATTGCGAGCGCCAGACGCGCCAGGTCCTGAGAGCCATCGCGAACGGCAAGGCACCGGACGAAGGGGGGAAGGAGAGGCTCGCCGCCTGCGGCCGCGCGCTGCTGGTGGATCCCGGGATGTCGGACGCGCTGGTCCTGGAGGCCGTGGTCGTCTGGCGCCAGGGAGCCCAGGAGCGCAAGCGGGGGAACGATCCCACGGCCCGGCTGGCGGAAGCCGTCCGCCTGCTCGAACGGGCCCTCGCCCTGGAGCCCCACAACGCCCGGGCCTACCCCGAGCTCGCCAGCGCCCACCTGGTGCTGGCGCAGTGGCAGATCGAGCACGGGGCGGACGCCGGGCATGAGCTGGTGGCCGGCATCGAGGCCGCCCGCAAGGCGGTGGAGATGCAGCCCGGCATGGCCTCCGCCCACTCCAGCCTCGGCTCGGCCCATCTGCTGCTGGCCCACTACCAGCAGCGGCAGGGGACCGATCCCCGCCCGGAGCTCCTGAAGGCCGCGGAGAGCCTCCAGCAGGCGAGCGTCCTCAGCCCCCGCCTGCTCTCGGCCTCCTTCGGTCTGGGGAACACCTGGAACGTGATGGCGGAGGCCCAGATCGCCCGCGGCGAGGACCCCAGCCGCTCGATCGGCCAGGCCGTGGCGGCCCTGGAGCGCGCGGCGGGGCTCAACCCTCGCGCCGCCCCCATCTACAACACCCTGGGCAACACCCACCTCACGTTCGGGGAGTACCTGCTGGCGCGGGGCGACGATCCGCGCCAGGCGTTCGACCGCGCGGCGGCGAGCTACCGGCGGGGCATCGCGCTGATGCCGGACGACCCCCTGGCCCACTACAACCTGGGATACACCTGGCGGAGCCTGGGAGAGGCCCTGCTCAGCCAGCGGCAGGACCCCCGGCCCGCTCTCGCCCAGGCGGCTCCCGAGCTCGACACGGCGCTGCGGCTCAGCCCCGGGGACGCCGAGGTCTTCCTCGAACGGGCGCGGATCCAGCGGATCGTGGCCCGCTGGCGCCTCCAGCAGCGGCAGGACCCCGGCCCCGACCTGCGGGAAGCCCTGGCCGAGCTCAATCATGCCGAGGCGCTCAATCCCCGGCAGGCGGACGTCCTCTTCACCCAGGCGCTGATCGCGCGCGACCGGGCCGGGCTGGCCCGGGACGCCCGCGCCCGCGCGGCGGTCCTCCAGGAGGGATTGGAACGGACCGGCAAGGCGCTCGACGTCAATCCGGGCGAGGCGCGCTATCTGGCCCTGCACGGTCAGCTCGAGGAGATGAGCGCCCGGCTGGAGGCCGATCCCAACCGCCGCCAGGAGCTCGCCCGGCGGGCCCTGGCCGCGCTCGAAGCCGCCCTCAAGGCCAATCCCCTGCTCCAGCGTGAATACGGAGACGCCCTCGCCGACGCCCGGCTGGACGCGGGGGCTGTGAGCCCGCGCCCGCGTCAGCTCTGAAGCGGCGGCCCGGGATCGCCTTCCTCCGCGGTCTCC
>JAICSG010001042.1 GCA_025937035.1 Thermoanaerobaculia bacterium
CGCGGCGCCCGCCGGCAGCGGCCAGGGCTGGGAGGCATCCGCCTGTGCCAGCCCGGCGCGCTCCGCCCCGGGACGGCGGCGGACGACCTCCAGCATGCCGCGCGAGAGATCGAGCCCCACGTAGCGCACCGGAGCGCCAAGAAACCAGCGGCCGATCATCCCCGTGCCCGCGCCGATCTCGATCACCCGGCCCCCTGGACGGACCTCGGCCATGGCGAGGACCGCCGCCACGATGGCGCGGCAATCCTCCTCCGGCAGGCCCACCCGGCGGTCGAACTCCGGCGCCTGGCCGTCGAACGGCGTGGGGGAGCCCGGTCTGGGCGACGCAGACGAGGCGCTCACGGTGATTTCAAACAGGCTTCAATGAGGGGAAGAAGATAACACGGACGAGCACGGACCGCCATGGACGAACACGGACCTACCCCGCCACCACCCGCCAACTGTGGGACTTGGCCACCAGCCAGACCGGCGCGCCGGCCGCGAGGCCCAGCTCCTTCACCGCCGCCGGAGTCAGGTGGGCGAGCCAGGGGCCGACCCGGGCGTAGACCGAGGTCCCGGCCGGGATCAGCTCGTCGATGGTGCCGGCGACCGCGTTGCGGGCCGAGAGGCCGTGCGGCGGCGCGGTGGCGAGGAGGAGGTCCTCGGCGTCGATGGTGAGCAGGATCTCCGCCCCCGGCGCGAGGTCGGGCGTGTGAGGGATGGTCACCGTCTCCCCCGCCTCCAGCCGGACCTCGCTCGTGCCGCCCGCCGGATCGTGGCCGAGGAGGCGCCCCGGCACCACGTTCTCCCAGCGCCGGCCGCCGTCCAGCGCCAGCCGCCAGGGGGCCCGCAGCACCTCGCGCGCCGGCCCCACCGCCTCCACCCGACCGCGGTCGAGGAGCACCACGTCCGCGGCCAGGGCCAGCGCCTCCCGCTGATCGTGGGTGACCACGAGGAGCGGCACGCCGAGATCCCCGCGCACCCGCAGGATGCCCGCCAGGGCCTTGCGGGCCCGCTCGGGATCGAGGCCGGCCGTGGGCTCGTCCAGCAGCAGCAGGCGCGGCCGGGCCAGCAGGGCGCGGGCCAGGGCCACCCGCCGGCGCTCGCCCCCCGAGAGATGGCGGGGGTAGCGGGCCAGCAGAGGCTCCAGATCGAGCGCCGCCACCAGGGCGTCGAGCTCCGCGTCCCGCCGGGCGCGGCGGTCCGGTCGGCCGAAGCAGAGATTCGCCAACACCGAGAGGTGAGGGAAGAGCGCGCCGTCCTGCGGCACATAGCCGAGATGCCGTCGCTCGGGCGGGAGGAAGACCCCCGCCGCGCTGTCCTGGAGCACCGTGCCTCCCACCACCAGCCGCCCCCGCGCTCCCCGCAGGCCCGCGATCGCTTCCAGCAGCGTGGTCTTGCCCGCGCCCGAGGGCCCGAGCACCGCCGCGGTCTCTCCGAGCTGCGCTGTCACGGCCAGCCCAAAGGCGCCCTGCGAGAGGGTGAGGTCGATCTCGATGTAGGGCATGCTCACCGGGAAAGCGTGCGGTCCCGCCGCCGCACCAGCGCCTCCGAGAGGATCAGCGCCGCGGCGGCCAGCAGGACGGAGACGGCGGCGAGCCCCAGCGCCTCGCGGTCCCGCCCCACCTGCACGCGCTGGAAGAGGGCGAGCGCCAGGGTCTGCGTCTGGCCCGGGATGTTGCCGGCGACGAGGATGGTGGCCCCGAACTCCCCCAGGGCGCGGGCGAAGGCGAGCACGGCGCCGGCCGCCACGCCGCGCCAGGCGAGCGGCAATTCAACTTGATAGAAGGCGCGGAACGGGCCGCGGCCGAGGGTGCGCGCCACCGCCGGCAGCCGCGGATCGATCTCCTCGAAGGCCGAGCGGGCGCTGCGCACGAAGAGCGGGAAGGCCACCACCGCCGAGGCCAGCACCACCGCCCGCCAGGTGAAGGCGATCTCGATCCCCAGATGCTCGTAGAGCGGCCGGCCGAGCGGGCCCGAGCGGCCGAACAGGGTCAGCAGCCCGAGCCCCAC
>JAICSG010000614.1 GCA_025937035.1 Thermoanaerobaculia bacterium
AGCTCCGGTCTCCGCGGCGGTCATCACCACCGAGATGTGGGACCAGGCATAGGCGAGGTCGCCGGAGGCGTGGAAGTCCTTGATCTCCTGCGTGCTCTCGACCTGAAACTTGCCGGCGAAGCCCCGGGAGGCGGCGGCGAAGTCGCTCCTGGTCATCGGCGGGTTGCCGGGGGTGAGGAAGACGGCGTCGTCGGTCATCAGGGCGAGGACCCCCTCGATGTCGCCTTCCAGGGTGCGCCGGCGCCACTCGTCCATCAGCTTGCGGATCTGCCGCTCGTCGTCGTTCATGGGCTTGCCTCCTCGCCGGGGTATCCTGTCATCCGTCATGAAGACCCTCAAGGTCCTTCTCTACGCCCTCATCATCGCCGGAGCGGTCGTCGCCTTCGGATGGTTCTTCGTTTCCCAACTGGGCTCCGGGCGGACCGACCGCCTGGCCGGGGTGCTCCTCTCGCCGCCGCCGGGCTACGCGATCGCTGAGCACGGCGAGCTGGCGCCCACCCTCGCCGCGGCCGAGCTGGCCGACCAGCTCCAACGCCCCCCGGTGGGCAAGGTGGGGATCAAATTCCAGCGCGCGGGCGGGACGGTCTACTGGCTGGCGGACGTCCCCGGCGATTTCCTGGAGGAGCTGTCGTCCGGACCAAACGGCACGCGGCTGCAGACCGTGTGGCGGGGGAGCATCCGGGAGCGGCTGAGCTGGGCCCGCCAGCACGGCGACTTCGCCGCGCCGGGCCTGCCGCCGGGGGAGCGGAAGAACCTCTATCACTGAGGTTGGGGCACCGCCACCATCTGCCGGAACAGCTCGTCCAGCGCCAGCTCCGGGGTCGGGCAGAGCCCCGCGTGGACCGGAGAGACCTGCACCATGGTGCTGCGGGGGGCGACCAGCCAGTGGAAGCGCTCGCGGAGGGAAAGGCGGGCGATGGGGCCGGCGTCGGGGGAGCCGGCGCAGATGCGGGGGATGGCCTGGAGGTGCTGGCGGACGAGGTCGACGTCGGTGGCGGGCCAGAGGGCCAGGAGGCGCGGCTCGTTGAGCTCGACGCGGGCCGCCAGGAAGTCCTTCTCCAGGCAGAAGAGGATCACCCCCGCGTTGATGAATTCCCCGCGCTCCACGCGGGGCACCACGCGGACGGTCGCGTAGTCAAACGAGCTGAGCGCGGGCACGCGCCGCCTCCTCCTCGAACAGGGCCGCCGCGTCCAGGCGCCGGGTCAGGAACCTCATATACCCCGCCCGCCGGACGGCCGGATCGGCGCCGGGCTCGGCCGCCAGCCAATCCTCCGGGATCTGCTCGACGATCTCCCTGAGCCGGGCCTCGGTCAGGAGCGGGCTCATGCGGCGGCCGGCCTCCTCGATGTCCCCGGCCCAGGGGAGGAGCACGTGGTCGCGGATGGCGGGGAAACGGCTGACGGCCATGCGCTCCAGATCCTGCCAGTTGTGGTGGAAGTAGAGCGAGGCCCCGTGATCGATCAGATAGAGCGCCTTGTGCCACCACAGGAGGTTGGGATTGCGCGGCGTGCGGTCGACGTTGGTGACGAGGGCGTCGAACCAGACCGTGGCCGCGGCCAGCGCCGAGTCGACCGGCTCGCCGGCGGCGGCGTCGAAGGTGATCGAGCCGGGGAGGTAGTCGAGCCCCAGGTTCAACCCCACGCTGGCCTTGAGCAGGTCGCGGATCTCGGGGTCCTCCTCGTTGCGCCCGAGCGCCGGATCGACCTCCACGAGGACGAGCTCGGGCACGGGGAGGCCCAGAGCGCGGCCGATCTCGCCGGAGATCAGCTCCGCCACCAGCGCCAGCGGCCCCTGGCCCGCGCCGCGAAACTTGAGCACGTACATCCCGAGGTCGTCCGCCTCCACGATGGCCGGCAGCGAGCCGCCTTCGCGGAGAGGGGTGACGTAGCGGGTGGCGCAGACGGTGCGTGGCATGGGCGGGCGCATCCTACCAAACCCTCACCCCCGCCCCTCTCCCGTCCCCTCCTGGCATAAAATGATCCTCTCTTATCGCGATTCCGGGGGAACCATCCGGCGCGGAAAGCGGGAACCATGACCAAGCGGCCTTTCGACATCGATGTCGCCATGAAACGGATCGCCGAGGCGGTCCGGCCGTTCAAGAAGGCGGCTTTGTTCGAGCTGGCGGACGAGGGGTTCGGCTCGGTCTTCGAGATCCTGATCGCCTGCATCATCTCGATCCGTACCTACGACGAGACCACCCTGGTCTGCGCCCGCCGTCTCTTCAAGCTCGCCCGCACCCCGGAGGCGATGAGCCGTCTCTCCCCCGAGCGGATCGACGCAGCGATCGGCGAGAGCACCTTCCACGAGCCCAAGGCGCGCCAGATCCGGGAGATCGCCCGGAGGATTGTGACGGACCATGGCGGGGAGCTCCCCTGTGAGGACGAGGTCCTGGTCTCCTTCCCGGGCGTCGGTCCCAAGTGCGCCAACCTGGTCCTGGGCATCGCCTGCGGGGAGGCGCGGATCGGCGTGGACGTCCACGTCCACCGGGTCACCAACCGCTGGGGGTATGTGGCGGCGAAGACCCCCGAGAAGACGATGGTGGCGCTGGAGGGGAAGCTGCCGAAGAAGTATTGGGTGGAGATCAACCGCCTGCTGGTCCCCTTCGGCAAGCACGTCTGCACGGGGGTGCGTCCGAAGTGCTCGACCTGCCCGGTGCTCGACATGTGCCGGCAGGTGGGGGTGGGGGAGCACCGGTGAGGTGCCTCTGGTAGACTTCTTCCGTCCAGAGACACCGTCATCCCGTGACTTCCCACTGACTAAAGCGTGCTGCGCGAGATCCACGTCCGTAACCTGGCCGTCCTGGCCGAAGCCTCCGTCGAGCTCGGAGCGGGGTTCAACGTGCTTTCGGGCGAGACGGGCGCCGGCAAGTCGATCGTGGTCGACTCGCTCTCGCTGCTGGCGGGGGCGCGGGCCAGCACGGAGATGGTGCGCACGGGGGCCGAGGCGCTCACCGTCTCCGGGGTCTTCGAGCCCGAGGGGAAGGGGTGGCGGTCGGTGCTGGAGGAGGCGGGGCTGGAGGCCGAGGGGGACGAGGTGCTGGTGCGGCGGGAGATCGGCCGCAGCGGGCGCAACCGCGTCTTCGTCAACGACCAGCCGACCACCCTGCGCCTGCTCTCGGACCTCGCCCCTTATCTCCTGCGCATCCACGGCCAGCGCGACGAGTTGGGCCTGATCGAGCCCGACCTCCAGCGGGCCATGCTCGACCGCAGCGGCGGCCCGGAGGCCCAGCCGCTCCTCGACCGGGTGGCCGCGACTTTCGAGCAGCACGCCCGGCTGGCCGAGCGGCTGGAGCGCCTGTCGGGGGACGACCGCGTGCGCCGCGAGCGGATCGATCTCCTGCGCTTCCAGGCCTCGGAGATCGACACCGCCAAGCTGCGCGCGGGCGAGGAGGTGGAGCTCAAGGCCGAGCGGGACATCCTGCGCAACGCCGAGGCGATCACCCGCGCCCTCGGTACCGCCTTCGCCCTCCTCTTCGAGGAGGAGGGGGCGGCGGTCGAGCGGATC
>JAICSG010000684.1 GCA_025937035.1 Thermoanaerobaculia bacterium
CAGGTCCCGGCCGTCTTCCTCAGCTCCCTGGTCCGCATGGCGGTCTATCTCTACACGGCGTTCGGCATCGGCATGCTCTTCTTCGACGTCCGTGGGCGCAGGGAGGGATCGGACCTGCGTTCGCAGATCGACTCCGTGTTCGGCGGCCCGCCGCCGCCCCCGCCTCCACTGCCGTTGTCGTCCTCGCAGCCGCCTCCGGGGGAGCCCTGGCCCTGAGCCCCGCCGTCCCGCTGGGGCCGGCCGTCCCCGCCGACCCGGCCGCCCTGGGGCGCGCCCTGGCGGGGGTGGACCGCGCCCCCGTGCCGCCCGAGAGCTCGTACCTCGCCGAGATCGGCCGCGCCGTCCAGGAGGCGCTGGTCCAGGCGATGGTGCGCGGCGCCCGCATGCTCCATCTGTCGAAAGGGACCTTCCTCGTCTTCGCCGTGGTGGTGGCCCTGCTGGCCCTGGGGCTGATCGCGCGCGCCCTGCTGCCCAGGCTCCGCCGCCGGCCGGCGGCCCTGGAGAGGGGGGCCCTGGAATCGTCGCCGGCCCCGGCCGTGGTGGCGCTCGACGCCGCCGGCTGGCGGGCCGAGCTCGACCGCCGCCTGGCCGAGGGGAGGATTCCGGAGGCCCTCGAAGCCCTCTGGTGGTGGCTCGCCCGCTCCCTGGCCGGCCCCGAGGCCGAGCCAGACTGGACCAGCCGGGACCTGATGGCGCGTTCCCGTAGGGACGACCTTCGCGCTCTCGTCCACCGGCTCGACCTCCTCACCTACGGCCCGCTCTCGCCCGGCGTCGAGGACCTGCGCGGCCTCCTGGGACGGCTGGAGGAGACGCTGGCGTGAAGGGCCTGCTCCGCGACCGCCTGCTCCTCGGAGCCCTCCTCGTCCTCCTGGTGGGAGCAGGGATCGTGATCTACCTCGGCCGCGCGGGGGAGGCGCGCGGCAGCTCCCTCGCCCTGGGGCCGAACGGATGGCTCGCGGCGCGCCGGTACCTGGAGGACCGGGGCGCCCATGTCTCCCTCCTCCGCGAGCCCCTCGAGCGCTTCCACGACCGCGGCGTGCTGGTCTCCGCCTTCCCCTGGCAGCAGACGACGGCCTCTCTGGAGCCGGCCGCGGCGTTCGAGGACCACCTGCGGCGGGGCGGCGACCTGGTCCTCGCCTACTCCGGCACCTGGGGAAACGCGGGGGAGCTGGTGACCCTGGAGAGCCTGGGCCTGCCGCTCGAAGAGGTCCGGAAGAGCCGCTTGAGCCCCTTCGAGTGGCGCCGCTTCTCCCGCCAGGAGTGGCGGCTGGCTCCCACCGGCCTGCGGGGCGCGCCGCCCATCCGGATCTGGGCCCCGCGCTGGGCCCCCGAGCTGCCGAAGAAGGGGGGAGCGGAGGTGCTCTACCGCTCTCCCCGCGGCGGCGCCGCCATCGCCCTGGTGCGGCGCTACCACGGGCGGATCCTCCTCCTGCCCGCGGACGCCTTCGCCAACGCCCGCCTGGGGGAGCCGGGCAACGCCGCCCTCCTGGAGACCCTGCGCCGGAGCCTGGGCGACCGCTGGACCTTCGACGAGTATCATCACGGCCTGATCGCCGGGAAGGGGGCGCCGGAGACGGCGACCCTCGGGCGCACGCTCGACCTGATCCTGATCCACCTCGCCGTCCTCTACCTGGCCGCCCTCTGGGCCCTGTCGCGCCGCTTCGGGCCCTCCTGGAGCGAGCCCCCGGCGGTGACCGGCTCGACCGGCGCCTTCCTGCTCGGCCTGGGGGCCCTCCACCACCGCCTGGGCCACCACCGGGAGGCGGCGCGGCGATTGCTCGAAAGGGTGCGCGAGCTCGACCGCGACGCCGATCTCCCCGCGGAGCTCGACCGCCGCGCCGGGACGGCCGGCCCCCGCGAGCTGGTGGCCCTGGCGCGCGAGGTGGCGCGCCGGAGGAGGGGACGGCCGGCAGAGGAAGAGACCGAGACCAAGACCGAACGGGAGAACGCCGCATGAGCCCCACCGCCACCGACCTTTCGACCGCGCGCCTGATCGAGGCCGCCCAGCAGCTCGCCGCCACCCTGGACGGCGTCGTCTTGGGACAGCGCGCCGCCGTCGAGACCCTGCTCGTGACCTACATGGCGGGGGGACACGCTCTGCTCGAAGGGGTGCCGGGGCTGGGCAAGACCCTGCTCGCCCGCGCCTTCGCCGCGGCCCTGGGGGCGCGCTTCACCCGCGTGCAATTCACCCCGGACCTCATGCCGGCCGACGTCATCGGCACCAACATCTTCGACGCCCCCTCCGGCTCCTTCCGCCTGCTGCGCGGGCCGGTCTTCACCGAGATCCTGATGGCCGACGAGATCAACCGCACGCCGCCGAAGACCCAGGCCGCCCTGCTGGAGGCGATGCAGGAGCGCCAGGTCACCATCGACGGCACGCCGCTGGCCCTGGAGCCCGACTTCTTCGTCATCGCCACCCAGAACCCGATCGAGTTCGAGGGGGTCTATCCCCTGCCCGAGGCGCAGCTCGACCGCTTCCTGGCGCGGATCGAGATGGGCCTGCCCGCCCCCGAGGCCGAGCTCGACCTCTACCGCAAGGCGGTGGCGGGGGAGCTGGTCGACCTCGGCGGCGAGCTCCCGGCGCCGGTCCTGGCTCCGGGGGAGGCCTCGGCCCTGCGCCGGGCGGCCCGGCGGGTCCACGTGGCCGAGGAGCTCCTCGCCTACCTCGCCCAGCTCGCCGGCGGCGTGCGCAAGGCGCCGCAGGTGGACCTCCCCGTCTCGCCGCGCGCCGCCCTCGCCCTGCTGGAGGCCGGCCGCGCCGCCGCCCTGCTCGAAGGGCGGGAATTCCTGATCCCCGACGACCTCAAGCGGCTGATCGTCCCCTGCTGGGCGCACCGGGTGATCCTCACCCCCGAGTCGGAGCTGGAGGGATTCACCCCCCGCCGGGTGCTGGAGACGGTCGCCGCGGCGGTCCCCGTGCCGCACTGATCGAGGCCATGCCCGCCGCCCGCGCCTTCCTGAGCCTGGGGCTCGCCACCCTCCTCCTCGTCGCCGCCTTCCTCGACGAGCGTCTGGCCTGGGCCGCCCTCGCCCTGGACGTCCTGGTGGCGATCGCCTTCCTGATCGATCTCCGGCGCGCCGCCCACACCCCCCTGGAAGCCGAGCGGCGCTGGCCCCCCCTGCTGGTGCAGGAGGCCCCGGCGGAGGTCGTGGTGAGCGCCATGACCTTCGCTCTTCGTCCGGTGACCGTGGTCCTGCGCGAGG
>JAICSG010000581.1 GCA_025937035.1 Thermoanaerobaculia bacterium
CGACCCTCCTGGCCGAGGAGCTGAGGCGGCGCGGGATGGCCTGCTCGTCCGAGGAGGCGGACCTCCTGCTGATGGGCCTCTACGAGGACACCGGCTCCCTGACCTACGCCACCACCGGCCCGCGGGACCTCGAGGCCGCCGCCTGGCTGCTCGGGCAGGGAGGGGATCTGGCGGCCGTGCGGAGCTTCGTCGTCCGTCCGCTCGACCCCGAGCGGCTCGACATCCTCCATCGCATGACCCAGCGGCTGGAGGTGCGCCGCGTCCGTGGGCATCGGGTGGGGATCGTCGAGGTCGAGCTGGGCGCCTATCTGGAGGAGCTGGCGCCGCTCGTCTCGCGCTGCCTGGAGGTGTTCGACCTGCCGCTCCTCTTCGCCCTGTTCGGCGAAGGGGACCGGGTGACGCTGATCGCCCGCGGCCATCTCGAAGGGGTGGACCTCGGGACCCTCCTGGAGGGCTTCGCCGGCGGGGGAGGGCACGCCACCGCCGCCTCGGCCCGGCTCAAGGACACCACCCTGCTGGAGGCGCGGGAGCGGCTCCTGGAATTTCTCAAGGGAGCCCTGCCGCCGGCCGCGCGGGCGCGTGACCTGATGATCGTCCCCTTCCACACCCTCGCGGCGGAGGTGTCGATCGAAGAGGCCAAGGCCGGCCTCAACGCCCGGCGGATCAACGCCGCGCCGGTCGAGCGGGACGGGAAGGTGGTGGGGATCGTGACCCGCCAGCTCCTCGACGCCGCCCTCCAGCACGGCCTGGGAGCGCGGCCGGTCGCCACGGTGATGTCCCCGGAGCTCGAATGGGTCTCGCCTGACGCTTCGGCCGAGGAGGTACGGGAGCGGATGCTGGCCCGCCAGCCCCGCTTCGTGCTGGTGGGGGACCCCGCCACGGGGCGCCCCCTGGGCCTCGTCACCCGTATGCAGCTTCTCCGGCACGTCCACGGCGAGCTCACCGCTTTCGAGGAGCGGATCGACCGCCGGGCCGAGCAGCTCCGCGAGAAGCGCGAGCACGTGGCCCGGCTGATGGAAAAGCGGCTGCCGGAGTCCCTGATGGAACGCATCGAGACCATCGCCGCCGTCTCCCGCCAGCAAGGTGTACCGGCCTACCTCGTGGGCGGCTTCGTGCGCGATCTGCTGCTCGAACGGGAGAACCGGGACCTGGACGTGGTGGTCGAGGGGGACGGGATCGAATTCGCCGGGTTGCTGGCCGAGGCCTTCGGTGGCCGGGTGCGGGCCCATCGCGCCTTCCTGACGGCGGTGGTGGTCGATCCCCAGGGCTTCCATGTCGACGTGGCCACGGCCCGGAGCGAATTTTACCGCCAGCCCGCGGCGCTCCCCGAGGTGCGGACGTCGGCCCTGCGGCAGGACCTCTTCCGGCGCGACTTCACGATCAACACCCTGGCGATCCGCCTGGGTCCGGAGCCCGGCTTCGATCTGATCGATTTCTTCGGCGGCCGGCGCGACCTCAAGGACAGGACACTGCGGGTGCTGCACAGCCTGTCGTTCATCGACGACCCCACCCGCATCCTGCGCGCCGTGCGCCTGGAGCTGCGGCTCGGCTTCCAGATCTCGCCCGAGACCCTCCACCTGGCCCACGTGGCGCTGGCGGAAGGGGCCTTCGATCAACTGTCCGGCTCGCGCCTGCGGGACGAGCTGGCGCTGCTGCTGGGCGATCCGGCCCTGGCCCCGCGGGGGATCGAGCGCCTGGCCGAGCTGGGAGTGCTGCGGGCGGTCGAGCCCCAGCTCCAGGTGGACGACGCCGTGCGGGAAAGGCTCCGCGGGGCGCGGGCGGCGCACGACTGGTACCGTCTGGCGGGGATCGCCGATCCTCCCGTCGAAGCCTGGCGGCTGGCTCTCATGGCTCTCGCGGCCGGTCTGGAGGAATCCGAGTTGGAGCGGCTCGCCGGCCGTCTGATGCTGGCGGGTGAGGATCTCCGGCTCCTGACGGGCTTCCCCGCCCGGCTGGAGGGGGCCCGCGCGGTCCTGCGAGGGGGCCCGTTGCCTCATCAGGTGGCCGAGGCGCTGGAGCCGCTCGCGGGCGAGGAGCTCCTCCTGCTGATGGGAGAGGGGGGCGAGAGAATCCGCGGCTGGGTGCGCCGGTATCTGACCGAGCTCCGTCCGCTGACCCTCTCCCTGCGGGGGACGGATCTGCTCGCGCGAGGCATCCCGCCGGGACCCCGGATCGGCGAGGCCCTGCGCGACACCCGGCGGGCCCGCCTCGATGGAAAGATCGACGAGGCCGGGGAGCTGCGCTACGCTTTGGCCTTCCTGGCGGAAGATCAGAGGAGGACCGCTTGATCCGATCGCGTCTCGCCGCGCTGGCCGTCTTGATACTCGCGGCCCTGCCGATTCGGGCGGACGACCGCTCGACCGAGATCCTGCGCTACGAGTGCCGGACCGACGTGGCCCGCCGCGAGACCACGCTGTTCGCCAACGGCACCATCCGGCTGCGCAAGGGGCAGATCGGCAACGAGAAGATGGGGCTCGCGGAGCTGGCGCCGGACAAGCTGGAAGGCTTCCTCAACCGCCTCGCCGCCGAGGACCTCTCGGAGTCGAAGAGCCCGGACCCGGGGCCCGGGGGCGCCTGGATCGAGCGCTGTGATCTGCGGCTTCAGCTTCCGGGCAAGGACCTCCAGACCTGGCAGTTCGGCCAGTACGATCCCCTGCCGCTCAACCTCTCGCACGTCGTGCGCATCGCGCAGGAGCTGGAGAAGAAGGTCACGATCGTCAAGGAGGCGGACGACCTGCCGGCCGACTACGAGCCCCGGCCCGGCGACGTGCTGAGGCATACGGGGGATGGCAACCGGTACCGCGTCATATCCTTTACCAGCGACAACAAGGGGGTCGAGCTGGAGGGGATCGACCAGCCGATCGAGCTCTACGTCCCCAAGGACCAGCTCCGGAAGAAGTTCACGGCCCTGCTGTCGAGGGACGAGTGAAGCCGGGGGTCCGGATCACCGGCGGAGAATTTCGCGGCCGGGGTCTCGCCGTGCCGCCGGGAGCGAGGCCGACCGAGGGGAGGGTCCGCGAGGCGCTCTTCTCGATCTGGAGCGACCGCATCGAGAACGCCCGCGTCCTGGACCTCTTCGCGGGCAGCGGCGTGGTGGGCCTGGAGGCCCTGGGACGCGGCGCGCTCTCCGTCCTCGCCGTGGACGAGGGGCTCCGCGCCGTGAAGACCCTGGAGGCGAACGCGGGCAAGCTGGGGGAAAGGCTGCTCCAGATCCGGAAGCTCACCCTCCCCGCCGGCCTTCCCCGCATCGCGGACGAGGGTCCCTTCGACCTCGTCTACGCCGACCCGCCGTACAACTTCGACGCCTACGGGGAGCTGCTCGAAGCGGTAGCTCCCCTACTGGCTCAGGATGGAGAGGTAGCCGTCGAGCACTCCTCGCGCCGCGACCTGCCGATCGAGGCCGGGCTGCTGACAAGGGTAGACGTCCGGCGATACGGGGAGAGCGCGATCAGCTTCTACCGGCGGGGACCAGGGTAAGCGCCCTCACCGCAGAAAGAACGCCAGCTCCTCCAGGTTGATCCGCAAATCGACGTTCTTCAGCGGCACGTCGGTGCGGCGCTTGACGCGCACGGGGGCGAAGTTGAGGACCCCCTTGATGCCCGCGTCGGCCAGGGCGTCGTAGTTCTCCTGGGCGGCTTCGGCGGGGACGGCGAGGACCCCGATCTCGGCTCCGGATTCGCGGACGACCTCCTTGA
>JAICSG010000442.1 GCA_025937035.1 Thermoanaerobaculia bacterium
CCGCGGCCAGGGCGTTGATGATCGCCAGGTCCCGGTCCTTGTGGCCGTGCCAGTCGATCTTGACCTCCTCGCCCACCACCTCGCGGATGAAGCGGATGATGTTGCGCGCGCCGTTCGGGGTGGCGTGCCCCACCGTGTCGGCCACGCAGACCCGCTTCGCCCCGGCCTCCACGGCCTCCTTGTAGAGGCGGCGCAGATCGTCCGGCGCGGCGCGGGTGGTGTCCTCGGTGACGAACATCACCGGCAGCCCCTCCTTCACCGCCAGCTCGACCGCCTCGCGGGTGAGCTTCAGCATGCGGTCCATCGTCCACCCCTCGGCGTACTGGCGGATGGGCGAGGAGCCGATGAAGCAGGCCGCCTCGATGGCGAGGCCGGTGCGCTGGGAGATCTCGGCGATCGGCAGGATGTCCGCCGCCACCGTGCGGGCGGCGCAGTTCGGGGCGATGGGCAGCTTCCGCTCGACGATCTCGCGGGCCAGCCGCTCGACGTCGCGCACCACGTGGGGGCCCGCCCCGGGCAGGCCGATGTTCGCGGACTCGATCCCCAGCTCCGCGATCATGTGCAGGATCTTGAGCTTCTCCTCGATCGAGGGGTTGCGCACCGACGGCGACTGCAGGCCGTCGCGCAAGGTCTCATCGTCCAGCTCCACCCGCCCGCGGGCCGGGCGCAGCTCGGAGCCGCCGGCGTTGTTCCAGTCGTAGATGAGCTCGGACTCATTGGGCTGCATGGGAATCCTCCAGTCGAAGGGATTATAGCGAGGCGGGGAAGGGGAGGTGGGGGTGGCACACGGACTGACACGGACGAGCACGGACAGCTCTGTGTCCGTCCATGCAGGTCCGTGCTCGGCCGTGTTCTTTTTCTACCCCACCGCCTTGGCCAGCAGCCCCCCCACCTGCGACGTGGTGAGCGAGCCGCCGAGATCGGGGGTGGTCTGCCCCTCGCGCAGCGAGCGGGCCACGGCGGCCTCCACCGCCTGGGCGGCCTCCTGGTGGCCGAGGTAGTCGAGCATCATGGCGGCGGAGAGCACGGCGCCCACGGGATTGGCCTTGCCGGTGCCCGCGAGGGCCGGGGCCGAGCCGTGGACCGGCTCGAACATCGAGGTCTGGCCGGGGTTGAGGTTGGCCGAGGCCGCCACCCCCAGGCCTCCCTGGAGCGCGGCGCCGATGTCCGTGATGATGTCCCCGAACATGTTGTTGGTCACGATCACGTCCAGCCCCTCGGGCCGCAGGACCATCTCCATGCAGAGCGCGTCCACGAACATGGTCCGGGTCTGGATCTGCGGGTGCTCCTTCGCCACCTCGGCGAACACCCGCCGCCAGAGGCCGTGACCGTACTGCATCACGTTCGACTTGTCGCTCATCATCACCTCGCGGCGGCCGTGGGTCACCGCGTACTCGAAGGCGGCGCGGATGATCCGCTCGACCCCCTTGCGGGTGTGGATCTCCTCCTGGATCGCGACCTCGTCCGCCCACCCCTGCTTGAGGTTGCCGCCGGCGTTGATGTAGGCCCCCTCGGTGTTCTCGCGGAAGACCACGAAGTCGACGTCCTTCTCCGTCCGCCCTTTGAGCGGACAAAGCCTGGCGTCGTAGAGCTTCACGGGCCGGAGATTGATGTAGAGGTCGAGCTTGAAGCGGGTGCCCAGGAGGATGTCGGCGGCGTGCTTGTTGTCCTTCACCCGGGGGTCGCCGAAGGCGCCGATCAGGATCGCCGAGTAGTTGTCGCGGAAGTCGTCGAACGCCCCCGGGGGGACCGTCTCCCCGGTCTTCAGATAGCGGTCGGCGTCCCAATCCAGATGGACCAGCTCCAGCGGGAGGCTCCATCTGCCGGCGGCGGCCTCCAGGACCTTGACCGCCTCGGCGGTGACGTCCTTGCCGGAGCCGTCCCCGGGCAGCACGGCGATACGTTGCGGCCTGCGTTCGGAAGGTGGGGTCGGATTCATGCGGCGGGATGCTAGCACGAGGCCCGGCGCCGCTCGGGCGGGGTCCTCTCGCCATCATCGCCGCGGAAGAAGCTGACCACGCGTCCGGCCGCCGGCTGGGGCATGGCGGCGGGAGCGGCCGGCACCCGCAGCACCAAACCCAGCTCGAAGACGATCGGGATCTCGGGGGCCAGCCAGGCCGAGTGCAGCCCCGGCCAGCGGAGCCCCTGGGGGAGGTCGAGCAGGCGCGGCAGCAGGCCGTCCGCCTCCACCTCGGCCCGCAGCGGCCAGATCGGCACCTCCGGATGGCTGGGCGAGGAGATCCGCTGCAGCTCGCCCGAGGCCAGGGCGTAGCCGCGCGGGCGCTCCTGGAAATAGCGCACCGACTCCTCCCACGAGCCCAGGCGCGGCCCCTCCCCCACCCCGGGGGAGTCGGTCCACGCCTTCACCAGCAGCTTCCCCCGGCGCTCGGCGCTCCACAGCCATGGCCCACCATCGAGCGCGCGGGAAGGGTGCGGGAAACGCAGCCGGGCCCGCGCCGCCGGCTGGTGGGTGATCAGCCGCACCCCGGGAGCCACCCAGGCGGGCATCAGCATCCGGCGGAACAGCACCGAGGGGACCCCCTCGTCGTCCAGCACGTAGAAGCGGATGTTGAGCTGGGGATACCCGAATTTCAGCGACGGCAGGGCCGTGAGGTGGAGGGCGTCCTGGTGGAAGAGCAGCGCCGAGGCGAAGACGTAGTCCCCGCCCTGCCACGCGTGGCGCTGATAGCGCAGCGGCGCCGGAGGCTTCGGCAGGGCCTCGGCCGGGAAGGCCCAGTTCAGGTAAAGGCAGTCTCGTACCGTCGTGCGCAGCATTCGCTTACACCACCCGAGGCAACCATAGCGTGGGGGGGAGGTGGGGGGCAAGCCACAGTGTTACAGTCCCCCCCGGAAGTCTTTGACCTTATGGAGGTTCTATCTCTTATGGAAAGCTCCCAAAAACAGGCCTGGATGGGGACTCTGGGGATCGTCCTCGTGGCGGCCGCGGCCCTGGCGCTGCCCACGGTGCTGACCGGCGCTCCCAAGGCGGCCGCTCCGGCGGCGGCGGTCCAGCTCCCGCCGGGGGCCGAGAAGGCGGCGCAGGCGATCGACCGCGCCAGCCTCGAGGCCCCGCTGCGCTTCCTCTCGGACGACCTGCTGGAAGGCCGGGCACCGGCCAGCCGCGGCGACGAGACGGCCCAGCTCTATCTCGCCTCGATGCTCGAATTCCTCGGCTACCAGCCGGCGGCGCCGGGCGGCGGCTATCAGCAGCGTTTCGACATCGTGGGCGTCAAGGCCGATCCGCCCAAGACCTGGGCCTTCAAGGCCGGCGGCCAGACGGTCGACCTCAAGTGGTGGGACGAGTACATCGCCGCCAGCGGCGTCCAGCAGCCCAGCTCGACGATCAAGGACGCCGAGCTCGTCTTCGTGGGCTACGGCATCCAGGCTCCCGAGTACCAGTGGGACGACTTCAAGGGGATGAATCTCAAGGGCAAGGTCCTGGTGATGCTGAACAACGATCCCGACTGGGATCCCAAGCTCTTCGCGGGGGACCGCCGGCTCTACTACGGCCGCTGGACCTACAAGTACGAGAGCGCGGCGCGCCAGGGCGCGGCCGGGGCGATCATCATCCATACCACCCCGTCGGCCGGCTATCCGTGGCAGGTGGTGCAGACCTCCTGGAGCGGCCCCCAGTTCGAGATCCCCGCCGCCGGCGAGCCCCGCATCCAGGTGCGCGCCTGGACCACCGAGGAAGCCACCCGCAAGCTCTTCCAGGCGGCCGGCAAGGACCTCGCCAAGCTCATCGAGCAGGCCCGCGGGCGCGACTTCAAGCCCGTCCCCCTGGGCATCACCACCTCGCTCACCTTCAACAACGAGGTTACCAAGACCCGCACCGCCAACGTCCTCGGCATCCTGCCGGGGAGCGACCCCAAGCTCAAGGACGAGGTGGTGATCTACACCGCCCACCACGACCACCTCGGGATCGGCCAGCCGGACAAGAACGGCGACAAGATCTACAACGGCGCCGTGGACAACGCCTCGGGCTGCGCCACGGTGGTGGCGATCGCCCGGGCCTACGCCGCGCTCACCCCACGTCCGCGCCGCTCGATCGTGATCTCCTTCGTGGCCGGCGAGGAGCAGGGGCTCCTCGGCTCGGCCTGGCTGGCGGCCCACCCCCCCGTGCCGGCCGGCCGGATCGCGGCGAACATCAACTACGACAGCGCCAACGTCCTCGGCCGCACCCGCGATCTGAGCGAGGTCGCCCTCGGCAAATCGTCGCTCGACTCCATCGAGCAGGCCATCGCCGCCCGCCAGGGACGCCGGCTGATGGGAGACCAGTTCCCCGACAAGGGCTTCTTCTACCGCTCCGACCAGGTCAGCTTCGCCAAGGTGGGCGTCCCGGCGATCCACCCCTCGGCGGGCACCGACTTCATCGGCAAGCCGCCGGGCTGGGGGAAGGAGCAGGCCGACGACTACACCAAGAACCGCTACCACCAGCCGAGCGACGAGTTCAATCCGAAGTGGGACTACGGCGGCATGATCGAGGACGCCCAG
>JAICSG010000518.1 GCA_025937035.1 Thermoanaerobaculia bacterium
GCTGCATCAGCTCCGGGTCCGCGAGGTCGATCGGCATCACCATGCGGAACCGGGCCGGGCTGGAGAAGGCGCCCACCGCCTCGGGGATGAAGCCGAGCTCCACGTTGTTCTGCTCGAACGCCGAGTGGGTGGCGTAATAGATCAGCGGGATCGGCTCCTTGATCTGATAATTGAAGGCCCGCGAGAGCTGGTCGTAGCCGCTCTCGGCGAAGGAGACCACCTTCTGGAGCTGCGCCTCCTCGGTCTTGTAGTAATAGACGTTGAAGTGCGGCGAGTGGTAGATCTCCCACTTGAAATCCCGGTAGGTGATCTTGTTCTTGCCGAACCCCTCGCCGTAGAGCTGGGGTCCGAACTGCGCCGCTGCGGGCGCCGAGGCCAGGAGCATCCAGGCGGCGCCGGTGGCGAGGGTGAGAGCCGCGACGAAAGGGCGATGCGATGAGCGCGTCAACGAGATCTCCTTTGCTCTCTTGTCATCTCTACTGGGTGAACAGGATGCGGCTGGCCTCGACGTCCTTCTGCTTGAAGACGTTGACGATCCGGTCCTCCAGAGAGAGCAGGTTCTTGAACATGCCCGCGAGCGGGTCGGTGTTCTCCCCCTCGAAGCTCTGGAAGTCCTTGAAGTTGTCGGCGTAGAGCAGCGCGCCGGTCTTGCCGTCGTAGACCTGCATCAGGATGTCGTACTGGAAGCCCGTCTGCTCGACGAGCACCTGGCGCAGGTAGGTGCGGCCGTTGTAGGGGGAGACGTACTCCTCCGTGCGATAGCCGCTGCGGTCCTGGATGTCGAAGTCGAGGCCGCCGGCGAGCACCAGGTCGGCCCCGGTCCGCTCTCCCAGGGCGTGCCAGAAGTCGGTCTGCTTGCCGAGCTGCGCGAGATCGTAGGTGGGTAGTCGACCGGCCCGGGCTCGATCACCTTGAGATCGGTCTCCCGGCGCATGATCTTGACCAGATAGCGGTCGAACTCCTTCTGCACGTCGATGTCGCGCCCCTTGACCTTCTCGGCCCCTTCCTGGCGGACGACCAGGAAGGGGACCACCGCGATCGACTTGCGGCCCTGGAGGTCGAGCTTCGCGCGCTGGGGCAGCGTCAGCTTGACCTCGACCGATCCCGCGAAGGCGGGCAGGGAAGCGAGCGCGAGGAGGGCCGCGAGAGCGAGCGAGCGGTTGCGTTTCATTCCAAACCTCCTGAGATCAGCCCGTCCGCCGCGGACGGGGTGCTGCTAAAACGGCGGCCGGTTGTCCGCCGGAGGGGGCGGTGTGTCCCCTGGGATGGACGGTGGCTCGGAGACCCCCGGCTGCCGCGGCGGAGCCGCCGGAGTGGTCGTCGGCGGGGGGGGAGCCGTCCTGTTCGTGGTCGCGGTGGTCGTGGTGGCGGGCTTGGATGGGCCGGCTTTCTTCTCCCCCTTGTAGCCCTGGTAGAACTCGACGAAGCGGGAGTAGTTGGCGCGGATCCCCTTGTCGTTGGGGGCGAGCTGGAGGGCCTTCTGGTAGGAGGAGAGCGCCTTCTCGAACTGCCCCGAGGCCTCGTAGGCCACGCCCAGGTTGCTGTGGACGCGCGGGTTGTTGGGATCGAGCTTCTCCGCCTCGGTGAAGCGGAAGAGCGCCTCCTTCCAGAGCCCCTGGCGGGCCATGTCCACGCCGAAGGTGAGCTGGGCCGAGGCCTGCTGGTCCGGCTGGCGGTTGCCGCTGCTGCCGCACGCGGCGAGCGGCAGGAGCGCGGCGCAGGAGAGGAAGAGAAAGACGACAGAAGAGCGTGAAGGCATCGAAGGGACCTCGAAGAGGACCCGGCGCCAGGACCGGGTGGGTAGATCGATGAGGGTCATCGCCCGTAAATCCGAGGGGCTAGTATACACAACGCATGCCTGGCCTTCCGGCCCGGCAAACCTCTCCCCAAACCCTGGGTCCCCCGCCGCGGCGCTTTGGTTCACCGCCTCGATTCGTGCTTGCAACTAGCTGGCAATAAAGGGTTTGTCAGAAGGGCCCATTTTTTACGTCTTCTGTGGGTGAACGAGCCCAAAGGAGACCATCGACACCATGCCCCGACCGACCCGCCGTGACCTGCTGATCGCCCTCAACGCCGCCCCCTCTCTTTCCCGTCCCGCCGCCTACCGGCTGGCCCAGGATCTGGACCACTGGTCCACCTCGGGCTCGCCTCCCGACACCCTGGCCGCCGAGGCCGGCGTCCCCCGTACCCAGATGCGCAAGGCCCTGGCGGTGATCGAGACCGCCGCCGACACCGCGGCCCGGGAGGAGGACGGGGCCGGGCGCCTGGGAGGCCGGATCGTCACCCTGGATGACGACGGCTATCCGGCCGGTCTGCGCCAGCTCTCGCCGCCGCCCCCCGTCCTCTATATGAGGGGCGAGGTGCCGGCCGGGCCCGCCGTGGCTCCTGCCGTGGCGATAGTAGGCTCGCGGCGGGCGGACAACTATGGCCGCGAGGCCGCCGACCTCTTCGCCCGCGCGTTGGCCGCGGCCGGGGTCACCGTGGTCTCCGGCTTCGCCCAGGGGATCGACGCCGTGGCGCACCGGAGCGCCCTGGCGGCCCCGGGCGGCAGGACGGTCGCCGTGCTCGGCTGCGGGCTGGGGGTGGACTACCCCCGCGGGCACCGCCCGCTGGCGGACGAGATCGCGGTCCGCGGCGCGGTGGTGACCGAATTCCCCTGCGGCCTGATCCCCCGGGCCTGGCACTTCCCCCTGCGCAACCGGACGCTGGCGGCGCTGGCGGCCGGCACCCTGGTGGTGCAGGCGGCCCTGCGCTCGGGCTCGCTGATCACGGCCCGCCACGCCGTGGACCTCGGCCGGGACGTCTGGGCGGTGCCGGGGCGCATCTTCGATGAGGGATCGCTGGGCGCCAACGCCCTGATCCGCGAGGGGGCACAGCTCGTCCAGCATCCGGCGGACCTCCTGGAGCTGCTCCTCCCCACCGCCGCCGCGGCCCAGCTCGCCCTGCCTCCTGCCAGCCCCGAGCCGGAGCCTCCCCCCGGCTTCGCCGGCCAGGTCCTGGCCGAGCTTCCGCCCGGCACGACCCGGCTGGCCGAGGAGATCGCCGTCCGTCTCGAATCCCCGGTCGACCGGGTGCTCGCGGCGCTGCTCGAGCTGGAGCTGGGGGGCTGGGTGAAGCGGATGCCGGGGCCGGTATACGGGCGCTGAAAGCCATGGCGCCCCACGATCCGCTGTTCAAGAGCCTGCTCCGGGCCTTCTTCGCCGGCTTCCTGCGCCTGATCGCGCCCGACCTCGCGGCACGCCTGGACCTGGGCGCGGTGGCGTTCCTGGACAAGGAGCTCATCTCCTCACCGGAACGGAGCCGGGTGGTGGACCTGCTCGCCAGGGTTGCCTTGAGGGAGGAGTCTGGCAAGTCCCTCCTGGTCCACGTTGAGATCGAATCCCGGGCGCGCCGCGGGATGGGGACCCGGCTGCGGGACTACCACCGCGCCATCCAGGCCCGGCACGAGGATCCGGTCCTCTCGATCGTGGTCTACCTGAAGGGTGGCCCCGCCGGGATCTGCGAGCGGGAGCTCGACGGAGACCTGAAGGCTCCGGGGCTGACGAGCTTCCGGTATCTCTCCTTCGGGCTGTCCCGCTGCTTGGCCGAGGAGTACCTCGCCCAGCCGGAGCCTCTCGCCTGGGCTCTGGCGGCCCTGATGAGGCGGGGAGGCCTGAGCAAGGCGGAGCTGAAACGGGCTTGCCTGACTCGGATTCTGGAGGCTTCCCTGGCCGACGCCGAGCGCATTGAGCTGGTCAACTGCGTCGAAACTTACGTACAATTGACGTCCGGAGAAGCTGAGGAATTCTCTCTTCTCGGCATTCCGGACATTCGGAGGGTTCGCACGATGCTGTACAAGGTGACCTGGGCGGACAAGATGATGGGAGAAGGGGCCCGTCAGATGCTCTTCAGCCTTCTCGAGGATCGCTTCGGCCCGGTTCCCGAGGAGGTGAAGGCCAAGCTTCAGAGGATTCGTTCTCTCGAACGGCTCAATCGGCTCGCCAAGAAGGTGTACACCGTGGAGTCCATCCA
>JAICSG010000655.1 GCA_025937035.1 Thermoanaerobaculia bacterium
CACCGCCTGATTCGACGCCATCGCCGGAGGGTTCAGCCGCCCCACCACCTCGTCCAGATACGCCTCCAGCCCCGGATCGCCATACAGCTTGACCTCCCCCAGCAGCTTCTCCTCCTCCGCCCGCGACTGCTCCCAAAGCCGCTGCTCGTCCCGCAAAGGCGCGAAGGACCGCCCCTGGCTGGAGATCGGAGGCAGCTGCGTCGAAGCGCAGGAAACAACGAACAGAAGCAGGGTCGCCAGAACGGCGGCACGAAACAAGGCGGAACGGCGCATGGGCGTCTCCTTGGAGAGTTGGCGGCTCTATTTTACTGCGCAAAGGGCGGGGGCTGGGGGACACCGCCTCCACCCGGCGATAAATCGCCGGGCTAGCTCTGCTTGCCAGATTGCCCGGCCCGCCCCGCCCCAGATCCCACACCCGCACCACCCCATCCTCAAAAACCGGCGCCCCCCACTCCCCTTCCAACCGGCTCCCGAGCTCCGCCGCCGAGACCCGCGCCAGCCGCCGGAGCGGCTGGGCCGCCTCCCCTTCCGTGAGGCGCCCCCCGGGCGCGATCCGCGCCTCCTCCTGAGCCACGTTGCGGTGCAGGATCAAATACCGCGCGCCGCTCCGGCAGATCGTCCCCGGCTCGGGCTCCACCGCGTTGCGCAGGGCGAGCGGCGGCCGATACAGAATTTTCTGCGGGCTCGCCACCACCACCCGGCCGCCGTGGATCTCCTGATAGAGATAGAACGAGCGATTGGCCTCCCACATGAACAGCCAGGGAAACTCAACCACCGTCTCCCCATGCAGCCGGCGGTAGAAATCCGGCACCGCGTCCGCCGGCAGGGAGGGCCGGGGCTTGTAGAAGGCCACGAAGTCGTTGTGGTGCAGGAACGAGGTGCGCCAGGTGGCCGGGTCCGCGAACGGCCCTCCCACAAGGAAGATCACCAGGAGGGCCGCCACCTTCCCTGCGAGCCATTTCTCCGACCAGCCGAACGCCGCCGCCACCCAGAGCAGCACGAAGGGGAGGACCGGCAGCAGATAGCGGCCGAAGATCACCGGATTCTCCAGCCCGAGGGGCGAGAGGATCAGCAGCCCCACCACGTGCCCCACCACCACCGTGAGCGTATAGAGAGCGAGCCGCCGGTCGGTCTTGGACAGCTCGAGGAGCCCGACGAACGCCATCGACCAGAAAAACAAGGCCAGCCATCCATAGCCCGTCCCCGCCTGGAGCTTCAGGACGCCCCAAACCGCCCCCCACGGCGCCGCCTGCTCGACGTGCTTGCCCGCCACGACCTCCCGGAGCGATCCCAGCGCCGGCACCAGGAACAGGGCGAAGGCCCCGGCGAGCGCCAGACCCAGGAACGCCAGATCCCGCAGATCCCGTCCCAGCCGCTCGCGCCGGACCAGGGCATCGATCCCCGCGAAGGCGAACGGCGCCGCCACGATCGGCCCCGCCCCCAGGTGGAACCAGACCGCGAGCGCCCCCAGCACCACGTAGGCCACCCCGGACCGCCACGACCGGCTCCGCCACCACGCCTCGAACGCCATCACGGCGCCGAAGGAGAGGAGCACCATCGGCATGTAGGACCGGGCGATCCGGCTGTAGAGGATCAGCAATGGCGAGATCGCCACCAGCCACCGGTAGACCAGGACCGGCGCCTTCCCCACCCGCCCCTCGAACGCGGCCGGCAGGGCCAGAAGGGCCGCCAGACCGCAGAGCAGCACCGGCAGCCGGAAGAGCATCTCCCCGACGTGCAAGCCCCCAAGCATGAGCAGCTTGTAGAACGCCGTCAGCGGGATGCAGTTGTCGGTCTGCTGATAGGTGACGAGGATCTTCGAGAGCGGAAGGTTGACCGCCGCCCGCAGCGCGTGCGTCTCATCTCCGCCGAGGATCTGATCGCGGAGATTCCACAGCCGCAGCGCCCCGCCGGCCAGGAAGGGCGCCGAGACCGCGAGCAGGTGTCGTCTTCGGAGGGCGTCCAAGCGAGGGGAGGCTATCACCGCGGCCCGCCAGGAGGCTCCGAATGCCGGGATCCCGCGCTCCCCGGACGACACGAGACCGGCAGCCGACTGTAGGCCATCCGGTCTCCAAGCCGGAAGACAGCAAGTCCCCATCCGCGAGCGCCCCCCGGACGAGCCGCCTTCCGATTCAGTTGTCAAAGATCCCAACGAGCTCCGCGAGCCCCATTCCCCCGCCCCAAGCCTCGCGAAGCCCTCTCCGCGCCGCCTTCCCCGCCTCTCACGCCCCGCGACGACTTCCTCGAGCCGCGTTCCCCGGAGAGAGCGCGGCCCGAAGCCTCTATCCCGTTCCATTCCCCGCCCATCGAGCCGCTCGATCGCTCCTTCGCGCCTCATTCCCCGCCGCCAAAGCCATCCGAGCTCCGGGGAATGAGGCCAAAACAACTCTTCGCATCATGCACATCCCAGGGAATGCCTCACGAAGCCCAGGGAAAGCCACGCGAGCTCCGGGGAATGCCTCATTCCCCGCTCTTCGGACGCCATGAGCTCGGGGGAATGCCATAAAAACTCCAGGGAATGAGCCTCGAAAGACTCTTCGAGACCTGTGATCGCCCCTTCAGGCCCCTCTGGCGATTCTCGCCGCCCTGGTCCGAAGGGGCTTGACATCCCGTCAAGACCAACCTACTCTATACGCATAGTTGGCGTCTGTCCAGAGCCTTCTCCGAGCGCGGTCTTTCGCGGTCAAGAAGGCAAAGGATTGTACGGACCGCAGGGCTCCGCCGTCCAAGAGGCGTCGAGACCGCGAACCGTTGCATTTCCTCGGGACGACGCCACGTGCTCTTTGACAAATGACGTACCAGAGGGAACGGAAGCGGGGCCGTTCCCTCTGGCCCTCCTTTTACCTAGCCGTTCAGGCGCCAGATCGTGAAGTTGAGCACCGACGCGAAGGACACCCAGAGCAGATAGGGCACCATCAGCCACCCCGCGGCCGGCGAGACGCGGAAGAAGGCCAGGATCGTCAACAGGATGGCGATCCAGAGCAGCGCGATCCCGATCAGGCCCGCGGAAGGCGAGTGGAGCCCGAAGAACAGCCACGACCACGCCCCGTTGAGGACCAACTGGACGAGGAACAACCCGAGCGCCCCGCCCTGCGCCGCCCATCCCCCCTGCTTCCAAACCAGCCACGCGGCGACCGCCATCATCAGATAGAGCGCCGTCCACACCGGCCCGAACAGCCAGGACGGCGGAGTCCACGACGGTTTCTGGATCTGGTAGTACCACCCGCCCTGCCGCACGGCAGGAGCGGTGAAGAGCCCGCCGATTCCGGCCGCGGCGAAGCTGAGCACCACGAACCCCAACAGCGCGAGCAGCTCTCTCTTGGTCATTCCC
>JAICSG010000458.1 GCA_025937035.1 Thermoanaerobaculia bacterium
ATCCGGACGATGCCCGGCCTGGACAAGGACGTCCACGTGAGCTGCTACACCTGCCACCACGGCAAGACCCATCCGGCCGCCCGGCCGGAGGAGCCGGGGGATCAGAAGGAGCATCAGGAGCACCACTGAGCCCCCTCTTGGAAGGCGCCGGTCTTCAGGCCGGCGCCTTCGCCTTCGGCACCACCGAGATCCCCCCGTTGTTCTCCAGCACGGCCATGTGGACCTCCTCCGGGCAGGAGCACCCCGCCTGGCGCAGGGCGGCGTTGAGCTCGTGGCGGGTGAGCTGGGTGCGGGTGAGCACCTCCTCGTAGAGCTTGCCGTTGTGGATCAGCAGCTCCGGCCGCCCCTCGATCAGCGCCTCCAGGCGCTTGCTGCGGAAGGTGGCGACGCCCACCAGGTAGTTGAAGGCGATCAGCGTCGCCGCCGAGATCAGCCCGCCGATCAGCGAGTTGTCGCCGCCGTTCATCGAGTTCTGCACCGCGTTCGAGAGCACGAGCAGGAGGACGAGGTCGAAGGGGGCGAGCTGGCCCACCTGGCGCTTGCCGGTGACGCGCAGGATGATGAGCAGGAAAAGGTAGACCAGGACCGAACGGACGATCAGCTCCCACCAGGGGACGGCGAGATTCCACATGGGCGCGGGGCCTCCTTGGTTCCCTCGGACCAGTATAGACTCTGCGCTTCGAAGCGATGAAGCGATGAGGCCGCCTCCGATCCCCCCCGACGAGCCCGCGCGGCTCGCGGCCCTGCGCCGCTACCACATCCTCGACACCCTGCCCGAGCAGGTATACGACGACCTGACCCGTCTGGCGGCCCACCTCTGCCGGACCCCCATCGCCCTGGTCTCGCTGATCGACACCGAGCGCCAATGGTTCAAGTCGCGCTACGGCCTGGAGGGCCTGGAGACCGACCGCGCCTCCTCCTTCTGCGCCCATGCGATCGTCACCGGCCAGATGCTCGTGGTGCCCGACGCCCACCGGGACGACCGGTTCGTGGACAATCCGAACGTCACCGGCGACCCGTTCGTCCGCTTCTACGCCGGCACCCCCCTGATGTCGAGCGACGGCCACGCCCTGGGCACGCTCTGCGTGATCGACCGCAAGCCGCGCCGCCTCACCGACCACGATCGCGAGATGCTGCACGCCCTCGGCCGGCTGGTGATGAGCCAGATCGAGCTGCGCCTCCACATCGCCGAGCGGCGGGAGATCGAGCGGGTGAAGAGCGACTTCGTGGCCATCGTCTCCCACGAGCTGCGCACCCCTCTCACCTCCATCCGCGGCTCCCTCGGCCTGATCGAGGGCGGGGTCGCCGGGGAGATCCCGCCGCGGGCCGCCCAGATGGTGGGGATCGCCCGCGCCAACGCCGACCGCCTGATCCGCCTGGTCAACGACATGCTCGACCTCTCCAAGGCGATCCTGGAGGAGCACGACGGCGCGATCGGCGTCGAGAGCGAGCCCGGCCGGGGGAGCACCTTCTGGTTCGAGCTGCCGGAGGCCCCATGAAGCCCACCGAGACCCTGGCCCGCGAGACCACGCCCGAGGGGGACGAGCTCGTGCTCGCCCGCCGCGACGGCGTCTACTACCTGCGGGTGGACGGCAAGGAGCTGATGACGAGCCGCGTCCACGGCTCCGAGGAGGCCCTCTCCAGCCTGGCCCTCAAGGCCCTGGGAAAGCGGAAGGCGCCGCGCGTGCTGGTGGGGGGCCTCGGCTTCGGCTACACCCTGCGGGCGGCGCTCGATCATCTGCCGCCCGACGCCTCGGTGGTGGTGGGCGAAATCTTTCCCTCCCTCTTGAAATGGAACCGGGACGTCCTGGGGGACCTCGCCGGCCGGCCGCTGGACGACCGCCGGGTCGAGGTGATCCTCGGTGATGTGCGCGACCTGCTCGACGGCCGCCAGCGCTTCGACGCCGTCCTCCTGGACGTCGACAACGGCGCCGAGGCGCTCACCCTGCGCTCGAACGCCGGCCTCTACACCCCGGCCGGCCTGGAGCGCCTGGGGCGGAGCCTGACGGAGGGTGGAGTGGCCGGCTTCTGGGCCTCGTTCCCCTCCCCGGCCTTCGAGCAGCGGCTCCGGCGCGCCGGCTTCGAGGCGTGGACCGAGCGCGTCCCCGACCGCGAGGGGAGCAAGCGGAAGAACCACGTGATCTTCCTCGCCCGGCGGCGGTGACGGGCCCCCGGCTTTGTCCCGTTTCGAGGGGGGGCGCGCACTCTTCAGCTGATCGGCCCTGAAACTGATCGGCCTTGATCATTTTTTTGTTGTTCTAATCTGATGGAGGGGAGTTGGATGTCGAAGAACCTTGCGTTCTACGTCGTAGTCCTCGTTCTCTTCGGAGCCGGTACCGGGCTCCTCATCAATCTCGGCTCAAAGCTGCAACCGGACGCGGCCTCCTCCAGGCCGGCCACAGTCGCCCAGGCCTCGGCCCATCACGAAATGGAAGGGAAGGCCACGGGAGGCGGCATCGCCCACTCCCTGGTCGAGAACGCCCGCAGTCCCTTGAGCATCCTGCTGCTCCAGGTCGTCCTCATCGTCGCCGCCGCCCGGGGCCTCGGCTTCCTGTTCCGCAAGATCGGACAGCCGCCGGTGATCGGCGAGATCATCGCCGGCATCCTCCTCGGACCGTCCCTTCTGGGAGCGGTGGCCCCGTCGGCCCAGGCGTTCCTCTTCCCGGCGTCGTCGATGGACGCCCTGCGGATGCTCAGCCAGATCGGCGTCATCCTCTTCATGTTCGTGGTCGGCATCGAGCTCGACGTCGAGCACCTCCGCCAGAAGGCGGACGCCGCCGTGCTGGTGAGCCACGCGAGCATCGCCGTCCCCTTCTTCCTGGGCACCGCCTCGGCCCTGGTGATCTACCGCCGTCTGGCGCCGGATGGAATCCCGTTCAGCGCCTTCGCCCTTTTCCTCGGCGTGACCATGAGCATCACGGCCTTCCCGGTGCTGGCGCGCATCCTGAACGACCGCCGGATGTCCCGCTCCTTCCTCGGCAGCACCGCCCTGGCGTGCGCGGCCGTGGACGATGCCACCGCCTGGTGTCTGCTGGCGCTGGTGGTGGCGATCGTGAAGGCCAACGGCCTGGGCGGCGCGGCGCTGACCGTCGTCCTCACCGTGCTGTTTGTCGCCGGGATGATCCTGGTGGTTCGCCCCCGGATGTCCCGCCTCCTGCGCGACCTCCCCCAGAGCCAGGGCGGGAGCGTGGGCCTGCTGGCCGTCCTCTTCACCTTCATCTTCGCCTCGGCCCTGTGCACCGAGGTGATCGGCATCCACGCGCTGTTCGGCGCCTTCCTGGCCGGCGTCTGCATGCCGCCCGACTCCCATCTGCGCCAGTTCCTCCGCGCGCGCCTCGAGACCTTCAGCTCGGTCCTGCTGCTGCCGCTCTTCTTCGCCTTCACCGGCCTGCGCATGCAGATCGGGCTGGTGAAGGGGTGGGAGAGCTGGGCGATCTGCGCCGGGCTCATCGTGGTGGCGATCGCCGGCAAGCTGGGCGGCGGCATGCTGGCGGCGCGCTGGACCGGCATGAGCTGGGGAGACTCCTTCTCCCTGGGCACGCTGCTCAACGCCCGTGGCCTGGTCGAGCTGATCGTGCTCAACCTCGGCTACGACCTGGGGATCCTGTCGCCTCAGGTCTTCGCCATGCTGGTTCTGATGGCCCTGGTCACCACCTTCATGACCGGTCCTCTCCTCCATCTCCGCAACGCGGTGGGGCGGCAGGAGGCGGTGGTGGCGGCCGGCGGGCCGGAATCGGTGGTGCCGTAAATCAAAGGGACACAAGGGACTCCAGGGACATCAGGGACACGAAGAATCGTCCTCACTGTCCCTGCTGTCCCTGGAGTCCCGTTCCCTACTCGTACCGCAGCGCCTCGATCGGGTCCTTCCGCGCCGCCTTGACCGCCGGCCAGAGGCCCGCCGCCAGGCCCACCGCGGTCGAGACGCCGAAGCCGAGGAGGACCGACCAGAGCGGGGCCGCGGCCTGGAAGTTGAAGGCCAGGCGCGCGGTCAGGGCGGCGCCCAATCCCAAAGCGATGCCGACCGCGCCCCCCACCCCCGTCAGGGTCACCGCCTCGGCCAGGAACTGCACGGCGACGTCCCGCCGGGTGGCCCCCAGCGCCTTGCGCAGGCCGATCTCGCGGGTCCGCTGCGTCACGTTCACCAGCATGATGTTCATCACCCCGACGCCCCCCACCAGCAGGGCGATCCCGGCGATCAGGATCATCACCATCGCCACCCCGCCCGTGATCTGCCGGTAATTGCTCAGCATGCCCACTCTGGTGAAGGTCGCGAAATCGTTTGGCTGATTGGGACGCAGATGGCGGCGCACGCGCAGGATGGCCGTCTCCTGATCGATCAGCGCGTCATAGTCCTTGGGATCCCGTGGAACCGTGGCGATGTGGATCGTGTCGCGCCCGCCGTC
>JAICSG010000237.1 GCA_025937035.1 Thermoanaerobaculia bacterium
AAAGCCGGCTAAAGCCGGCCCCAAAACACAACGATTTTCTGAGAGGGTGTCTGGGAGGGCATTTCCATTGTAGAGACGCCCGTGGGGCTTCTCCAAGGCGGAGAGGATGATCCGATTGGCCCACAGTGCGCCCGCAGAGCGTCCGGGAGAATTCAGCCGATGTTGCCGCTCCAGAGACGCCCCACGGGACGTCTCTACAGTGGGGCCAGACGGAATCGGCTCTTTCATACCCGGGCGCCCCGGCCGCACCCTATTTGATGAACAACGCCCGCTCGTTGAACTTCGCCATCCCCTTCTTGTAGTAGCCCTCCCACCAGCGCGGCCCGGGATCGCCGGGGGACTGGAGCTGCAAGGGCTTGTTCTTGGGCGCCGCCTTCGTCTTCGGCGCCGCCTTGGCGCCTGCCTTCGGCGGCTTGGCGTTCTTGAGGGCGGCGCGGAAGCCGAAGTGATCGATCAGGCGGATCGCCTCGACGCCGTACATCACGGCGATCGATCGATCATAGATGCCGATCAGATTGTCGCCGTTCTGCTGCTCGCCGCCCGCCGCCAGGTTGGAGGAGCCGGTGAAGACGGCCGGGTTGGCGCCGTTGAAATCCACCACCACGAATTTGTTGTGGATCACCTGGCCGGGGCCGCCGTCGGTCTCCTCGTTGAACGGCGGCGGCACGTTGTCCTTGAGGAAGGCGAACGGCACCAGCACCTGCTGGCCGTCCGGCTTGCTCACGGTGACGCCGGTCGTCTGCCCGTCATCCTCCGACGCGGTCCCCTTCTTGCCGTCCGTCGCCGCGAGGTTCTGGGTCATGCCGTACCAGAAGAGATCCGGATTCTTCGCCTGCTCCTGGCTGAGCTGGGTCATCACCGAGCCGCCGCCGCCGAGCTCCATCACCGCGAACAGCACCGAGCTGCTGGCGCCGTCGATCGCCGCGGCGACCTTCTTCAGCGAGCAGAGATCGCCCGTCCGGGGCTTGGCGTGCGGCGAGAAGCAGAGATCGAACGGCGGCAGCCCCTCGCGGTCGGTGCGCGGCGTCCAGTCCTTCGCGAGATCGCATTTGGCGAACTCGGCGGCGGAGGTGGCCGCCTTCTGTTCTTTCCAGACCTCGTCGAACACCTTGGCGTAGCAGTCCGCCGTCGCGGGATCGTTGAAGACGAGGACGTTGTTGGCCTGCACGTAGAAGCCGCGGATCGAGAAGTTCGCCGAGCCGGTCAGCACCTTGATCGCCTTGCCGGTCTTGGCGTCGCGCTGGATCATCACCTTGTTGTGAGCGAAGCGGCTGAAGTGGCCACGCTTGACGTTCTTCGCTCCCGCCGAGGCGGTGAGCCGCTTGAGCACCCCCTCCTCCAGGATGTCGTTATTGAAGTTCTGCAGGGTCTTGGGGCTCTTGGGCGGAGTCTTCGCCTTCTGCTGGGCGTCGAAGCTCGCCTGCGCATTGTGCAGGGACGCGTCGTCCAGCCAGATGCGCAGGCGCGGACCCAGGGCTTCCAGCGCCTTGAGCACGTCCGGCTCGTCGAAGTCATAGGCGAAGACGTCGAGGCGGACGTTGGGCTTGGCCGCCTCGGCGAGAAACTGGAACAACAGCTTGCGCGCCGTGTAGCCCAGGAACTCGTACTGATCCGCGAACGGCCTGGTGTCGAAGTCGAGCGTCTTGGGGAGCGCGCGGATGGGCTTGTTCTTGAACTTCTCGGCGTAGGCTTGCGATGAAACGTAACTCCGCGTGAAGCCGATCTGAAGACTTTTATAATCGGACGGCACGAAGTCGAGGGTGACGGAAACCGCCGTGCCAGGCTTCAGCTTGGAGGACTGCGCGGAGGTGAAGAACATCGGCGTCACCGTGTAGGTCCAGGTCCCCGGCTGCGGCTGGGCGGGGAAGTGCTGCCAGCGGAACTTCTGGAACGGCGCCTGGTTGGAGTCGGTCCAGTTCTGCTGCCTCTGCTCGGGAGTCGAGTCGGAGTGCAGCCCGGTCTTGAGATTGAGCCGGTTCTTCAGCCATTCCGTGGTGCCGTCGGGCGCCTTGGCCTGCACCGCGAAGCCGGCGAACAGCGGCGTCACCAGATGCTGGTCGATGTCGAACGCGAGCAGCGCCGAGCCATCTCCCCGATAGGCCGTGATGGACACACCATTCTTGGATGAGGACTTGTGAAACTCGCTGGTCATTGGGATTTGCGCCTCCCCGGAAAACGTCCGGTGTAAGGGCTCATTGAGACGATTGAAGCCTTGCGTTATTTTAACACGGTGTCCGAGGCGAGAAGTTATCTGGAGAATCACCCCGCTCTCCTCGCCCGCGCCGAGAGAGCGGCCCTGAAGGTGGCCCGCGATTACCGCGTCCCCTTCACGGATCCCGTGATCCTGGCCTCGCGGAGCAATCTGCTCCTTCACCTGCGGCCCGCGCCGGTGGTGGCGCGGGTGGCCCTGGCCACCGCGATCCTGCGTCCGGACGTCCGGGAATTCCTCGCGCGTGAGGTGGCGGTGGCGGGGTTCCTCGCCATGCGGGGGGCGAGAGCCGTGCCTCCCAGCCAGGAGATCCCTCCCGGGCCGCACGAGATGCGCGGCCAGGTCATGAGCTTCTGGCGGTTCGTGGAGCCCGCTCCAGACCGCCAGCCGTCCGTCGCCGCGGCGGCGGAGGCGTTGCAAGAGCTGCATGGGGCTTTGCGCGATTTTCCCGGCGAGCTGCCGTATCTGCCCCCACCGCTCGTCGAGATCCCCCGCCTGCTCGACCGGATCGAGCGCCGGGGCGATGTGCCCGCTTCCGATCTCGCCCTCCTCCGGGAGGCCTGGGAGCGGCTGGCGCCGGTCCTGCGCTCTCCCGCCCGGCCGGTCCAGGCGCTGCACGGCGACGCCCATCTGCGGAACCTGATCCCCACCGCCGGCGGCCTGCTGTGGAACGACTTCGAGGACACCTGCTCCGGCCCGGTCGAATGGGACCTTGCCTGCTTCTGCTGGCCGCTTTCCGAGGGCCGGGAGGCGGCCCTGGCGGCCTACGGCGCCGGCGCGCCTACCCTGGAGGATCTGGCCCCCTGGCTCGCAGCGCGGGAGCTCCAGGGCACGGTCTGGCTGGCCGCGATGGCCCCGCTCTTCCCCGACCGCCGCGCCCGCGCCGAAGAGATGCTCGCCCGCTGGCGCCGTGGAGGCGGGCACTTGGGATGATCCTTGCATATTCCGGGGTCCCCCTTCCGCGCGAGGGGTGGTACTATTCCCATGTAGGACGTCCGGGTGATTCAGAACGAAGACTCCGATACCAGATCCGATTCGTCGTCAAGCGATCTTGGACCGCCCGTACGGTACGCAGGAAAGAAGTCAGGTATTCACAGGGTCGGTACGACCGAATCGGACGAAGGTCCAGAAGGAGTCTCGCATGGGTAGAAAGCTCTACGTCGGAAACCTGCCTTACAACCTCAGGGACAGCGATCTGCAGGATCTCTTCGCGGCCCACGGCACCGTGGATTCCGCGCAGGTGATCATGGATCGCGACACCGGTCGCTCCAAGGGTTTCGGCTTTGTGGAGATGAGCAGCGACCAGGAGGCGCAGGCCGCCATCTCGGCGCTCAACGGGCGCGACGTCGATGGCCGCAACCTCACCGTGAACGAGGCTCGTCCTCGTGAGGAGGGTGGCGGTGGCGGTGGCGGCCGTGGCCGTGGCGGCTACGGCGGCGGCGGTGGTGGTGGCCGTGGTGGCTACGGCGGCGGCGGTGGCCGCGGCGGCTACGGCGGACACGGCGGGTACTAGAGCCCGACGGAGAGGGGGCCCTCCAGGGCTGCCCGCCCAGCCGATGAAGAGGCTCGTCCACAGCCTTTATCTGCAGGTTCTGGTCGCGGTGGCCCTCGGGGCCCTCCTCGGCGTTCTCAACCCCTCGCTCGGCGCGGCCATGAAGCCGCTGGGCGACGGCTTCATCAAGCTGGTCAAGATGCTGATCGCGCCCATCGTCTTCACGACGGTGGTCACCGGCATCGCCAAGATGGGGGATCTGCGGCGGGTCGGACGGATCGGCCTCAAAGGGATCGTCTATTTTGAAATTTTGACCACGTTCGCGCTCGCCATCGGCCTCCTGGTCGCCAAGATCCTGCGGCCGGGCGCCGGGATGAACGTCGATCCGGCGGCGCTCGACGCCAGCGCCATCGCCAGCTACACCTCCTCGGGGCGCGCGCTCAACACCACCGAGTTCCTGCTCAACATCATCCCCAAGGATGTGGCGGACGCCTTCGCGCGCGGCGACATCCTCCAGGTCCTGCTCTTCTCGATCCTCTTCGGCATGGCGCTCGCGGCCTTCAAGGCTGAAGGGTCGCTCGTGCTGCGCTTCTTCGACGAGCTCTCGCACGTGCTCTTCCGCATCGTGGCGATCGTCATGCGGCTGGCGCCGCTGGGCGCGTTCGGCGCCATGGCGTTCACGGTGGGCAAGTACGGAATCAGGAGCCTGCTCAGCCTCGGCGAGCTGATGGCAACCTTTTACGCCACCAGCCTGCTCTTCGTGCTGATCGTCCTGGGCCTGGTGATGCATTGGGCGGGCCTCAGCATCCTCCGCTTCCTGCGCTACATCCGCGAGGAGATCCTGATCGTCCTCGGCACCTCCTCCTCGGAGTCGGCGCTGCCCTTGCTGATGCGCAAGATGGAGCGGCTCGGCTGCCCGGAGTCGGTGGTGGGCCTGCTCGTGCCGATGGGATATTCGTTCAATCTCGACGGCACCTCGATCTATCTCACCCTCGCGACCCTGTTCATCGCGCAGGCCACGAACACGCCGATCACGCTCGGGCAGGAGCTGGAGATCCTGGCCGTGCTGCTCCTCACCTCGAAGGGGGCGGCGGCGGTGACCGGCGGCGGCTTCATCACGCTCGCGGCCACCCTCTCGGCCGTGGGGCACATCCCGGTGGCCGGCCTCGCCCTGCTGCTCGGTATCGACCGCTTCATGTCCGAGGCGCGGGCGATCACCAATCTGATCGGCAACGGCGTCGCCACCGTGGCGGTCTCGCGCTGGGAAGGCGAGCTCGATCCGGAGCGCGCCCGCCGGGTGCTCGCCGGCGTGGCGGAGGTGGAAGAGGAAGAGTACGCGGAAGGGCACGTCGAGGCCGTGCCGGCCGTGCCCGAGTAGCCTCTCAGGCGATGAGGCTGTTGGTGAGCACGGTCTCGAAGCTCACGGCGTAGCCCTTGATCAGATCCGTCTTGTCGAGCCCGTTGATGATCCTCCGCGCGTTGCGGTAGTCGGCGCCGCCGGCCTTGATGTAGTCCGCGAGCTTCTTGCCGGTGAAGCTCCCCATCCGCATGCCGTAGGACATGATGCGGTAGGCCACGTTCGGGTGCAGGGCATACTCGGGATGGAGCACCAGGTCGTCATCTCCCGTGAGGCCGAGGTTGGTGCTCATCTTCTGGTAGTTGGCGCGGCCGGTGATCTGGACGTAGCCGCGGCCGCGGAAAGTGTAGCCGTCCCCCTTCACCGTGTTGCCGAGCTGCTTGCCGAGGCTCGTCCCCGCGTCGTATTTGTCGAAATAGGACTTCGCCCCCTTCTCCGTGATCGGCTGGAAGGTGTCCGCGCACTCGTGCTTGACCGTCGCCAGCATGTAGGCGGCCCAGCGCAGGTCGTTGACGTCGTTGTCGATCTCGATGTAGCCCAGGAGGTTGTCGAGACCCGAGACCTGGAGCTGCGAGAGCTTGCCGTAGATCGAGCGATAGCCATTGAAAAAACTGGTGTGATTGAATTTCATCGTCCGCCTCCCAGAATGCAACGTTTTCGCGGGCCATCAGCGCAACGGCACCTCCGGCCATCGTTCCGGCGTCTCCGCGCCCTGGCCGTCGCAGGCGGCCTTGGCGCGGAGCGCGACGAGACGCGGCCGGCTGCCGTCGAAACGATAGGCCGCCAGCGTCCCGCAATCGCCCGGTCCCCGGAATTTGTCGAGGACCGTGAGCGTGCCTGTCTTCGCGTCGAACGCCGGAAGGCCCTCGATCTCCGTGGCCTTCCCCGGCACGAGCGACCCTTCGTCCGGCGACTCTCGGATCTCGAAGTCAAGCGGACCGGTAGCGGGCGGCTGACTACTTTGATCATACATATAATACAGGTAAGACCCTTGATACGCACCCCAGGCGCACCGCACCTCGACGAGCGCTCGCGCGGGCCCCAGCGGATGGACCTCGATCCCCTCCCCCTCGACCGCCGTCTGGCGGAACGCCTGCTCGCAGTCGTCCGGCCAGCCCAGGACCGCCCGCCAAGCGGCCCGGCCGCTCGGCAGGGGAGCGGGCTTAGCGGCCGGAGGCGGCGCGGGCGTCGCGGCTGGGTGTGGAGGCGCGGCGGCCGGCTCGTGCCGGCCACAGGCGAGGAGGAGGAGGAGCGAGGCGATGAGGGATAGCCGGAAAAGAGCCTTTCTATCCATGGCGGCCGGACCGTACCACGGCTCCCGCGGCGGTATCCGCGCGCGTCCGCGGCCGGTTTCGCCGCGGTGGCGGCACCTTCTTTATGACAGCCGCCGCTCGCGGCGCGGTGCCGCGAGGCCGGCGCGGCTGCCTGGGGAATCGATCATGAAAAAGCAGATCCAGAAGATCGTCCT
>JAICSG010001090.1 GCA_025937035.1 Thermoanaerobaculia bacterium
AGGACCTGCCGGAGACCGGGACCTCGCTCCGCCTGCTCGGAGGGGACGGAGCGAGCCTGGCCGGTCTCACCTGGGATCTGGTCCAGGGGGTGGAGGCCGAGCTCATCCATCTGGGAGACGCCGCCTACGCCGTGGAAAGCTACCGGCCGCTGTCGATCCACCAGTTGGGCGAGCGGATCGTCTGCCGGCTGGGGGACACGGTGATCGAGGGGAGGTTCGCGGGCTTCGACGAGACCGGGCGTCTGTTGCTGGACAGCGAAGGGCGGCGGATTCCCGTGGCCGCCGGAGAGGTGATCGAGGGATGAAGAAGGAGAAAGAGAACGGCGGCGGCCTGCTCGTCCTGGTGGACGTGGGCAACACGAACACGGTCTTCGGCATCTACCGGGGGGACGAGCTGGTGGAGAGCTTCCGGCTCTCGACCGACACCGAGCGCACGGCGGACGAATACGGGGCGCTCCTCCTGCCGCTCTTCACCTTGCAGGGGATCGACCCCGCGAGCGCCGAGGCGGTGGTGATCTCCTCGGTGGTGCCGCCGCTCCACCTGACGCTCGACCGGCTGGCCCGGCGCTACTTCGGCAAGAAGCCGCTGTTCATCGAGCCGGGGGTGCGCACGGGGATGCCGATCCGCTACGACAACCCGGCGGAGGTGGGAGCGGACCGCATCGTCAACGCGGTGGCGGCGCGCGAGCGCTACGGCTCGCCGGTGATCGTGGTCGACTTCGGCACGGCGACCACCTTCGACGTGGTCAACGCGGCGGGGGAGTACGCGGGGGGGATCATCACGCCGGGGATCGGCATCTCGGCCGAGGCCCTGTTCGCGCACGCCTCGCGCCTCTACCGGGTGGACGTGCGCAAGCCCACGGAGCTGGTGGGGAGGAACACCGCCGCGGCCATGCAGGCCGGCATCTACTACGGCTACATCGGCCTGGTGGACGGCATCCTGGAGCGCCTGCTGGCCGAGCTCCCGGGCGTCAAGGGCATCGTCGCCACCGGCGGCCAGGCCCCCCTCATCGCCTCCGGCTCCAAGCACATCCGCGAGGTGGACCCGGACCTCACCCTGACCGGTTTGAAGCTCATTTATGAACGAAACCGAGGTTGAGGAGCCGCCGCACGCCTACTTCCAGGCCGTGGAGGAGATCTTCGTGGCGCTGCGGGGGGCGCCGCTGCTGTTGTCCCCCGCGGATTGGCAGGTGGCGCGGCGGTGGCAGCGGGAGGGGGTGCCCCTCGATCTGGTGCGGAGCACGCTGGAGGAGGTCTTCGCCAAGCGCAAGGAGCGGGGGGCCAAGGGCAGGATCTCCAGTCTCCGCTATTGCGCTCCCGCCGTCGAGGCCGCCTGGGCCGATCTGCGCGAGCTGACCGCGCCCGCCCGCCGCGTCGAGGCCCCCGTCTTCGAGGCCGCCCCCCGCCTCGCCGCCCTCGCCGCGTGCCTCCCGGGCCGGGAGGCGCTCGCGGCCCAGGTCGCCCATCTGTCCGGCGATCCCCAGGAGGTGGAGGAGCGCTTGGCCGTCCTGGACCGGGAGATGCTCGATCAGGCCTGGGAAGGGCTGGACGGCGCGGGGCGCTCCGAGGTCGAGGCCGCGGTGGAGAAGACCCTGGCCTCGCTCGCCGGCCGGCTCCCCGCGGCCGAGCTCGCGGGCTCCCGCGAGCGTCTGGTCCGCCAGACCCTCCGCCGCAAGCTGGGTTTGCCGGTGCTGTCGCTGTTCTCTCCGGAGGCGCAAGGGGCGTGACGCCTTACCTCTCCGAGAGCTCCGCCGCCCGGGCGAAGGCCCCCTCGAAGTAGACGGGCTCCAGCCCCGACGCCCAGTAGTCCAGAGCGGCGCGGTTGGGCTGGCTGGTCTCCTGGTCGGTGCGCAGGAAGACCCCCTCGCCACCT
>JAICSG010000663.1 GCA_025937035.1 Thermoanaerobaculia bacterium
AACCTCCCGATGGTACGACGCCCTGTGGGACGCTCCCGTCCACTGGACCGGGAAACACCTGTTCCACATCGACATCACCGTCCGTCCCAACGGCAGCGGGGACACCACCTTCAATTACGTCCAGGTCTTCTGCTACTTGGTCCTGGCGATCGGCGTGGCACTGGTCTGGACCCTCCTCGACCGCCGGCGGCCCAATTACCAGCGGCTCTACGCCTGGCTGCGGGTGTACGTCCGCTACGCGCTCGCCGTCACGATGATCACCTACGGCGTCGTCAAGGTGATCGAGCTCCAGTTCGCCAGCCCCACGCCCGACCTCCTCCTCGAGACCTACGGCGAGTCCTCGCCGATGCGGCTCCTGTGGACCTTCATGGGCTTCTCGGCCCTCTACTGCTTCTTCGGCGGCGCCGCCGAGATGCTCGGCGGCCTGCTGCTCTCCCTCCGCCGCACCACGCTGCTGGGCGCGCTCGTCTGCATCGGCGTGCTCACCAACGTCGTGATGCTCAACATGAGCTTCGACGTGCCGGTCAAGCTCTACTCCTCGCACCTGCTCGCGCAGGCCCTCTTCCTGGCGGCTCCGGACCTGCGGCGGCTCGCCGACTTCTTCCTGCTCAACCGCGCGGCGACGCCCGCCCAGGAGCCGCCCCTGATCGCGCGTCCACGGGTCCGCAGGATCGCGGAGGCCCTGGTGGCGGTGTTCTTCATCGCCTACGTCGGCTATTCGCTGTTCGACGCCTACCAGCAGAGCAAGGTCTACGGCGAGCTCGCCTCCAAGCCACCGCTCTACGGCGTCTGGACCGTGGACGAGATGGCGATCGACGGGCAGGTGAGGCCGCCGCTCCTCACCGACACGGACCGCTGGCGCCGGGTGCTCTTCCCCTATCCGGACGTGCTGGCGATCCAGCCGTTGGAAGGCGGCCGGCTCACGTACTACATCCTCAAGCTGACCCCCGCGACCCACAAGCTCACCCTGACCACGGGCCCGCGCGCGAAGAAGAAGATGCAGGCCGACCTCTCCTACCTAGAGACCGGGCCGGGACGCCTGGAGATCGCGGGGACCTTCGACGGCCGGAAGGTCCGCGCCACGCTCCACCGCGAGGAGCAGTCCAAATTCCTCCTGACCAGCCGAGGATTTCACTGGATCAACGAGCGCCCGTTCAACCGGTAAGGGCGGGGTTGTCGGATAAACACCCTCGTGTTTATACTTCTCCGGAGGATAAATACGACCATGTTTATCCTCAGTACGGCTCTTCAGGAGGATCTTCGCCCTGTACTTCCCTCGCCAGATCGATTCCGTCCTGGCCGCCTGGGCCTCGGGAGACGACCGTAAACCGCTCGTCCTCCGGGGGGCTCGCCAGACCGGCAAGTCGTCGTCGGTCCGGCATCTGGGCCGCAGCTTCGACCTCTTCCTCGAGCTCAACCTGGAACGCTACCAGGATCTCTCCCTGGTCCGTGCCTGCCGCTCGCCGGAAGACCTCCTCAAGGCGCTCGCCGCGCGCCACAACATCGCGACCTTTCCCGCGCGCACCCTGCTCTTCCTCGACGAGGCCCAGGAGAGCCCGGAGGCGATCCAGTGGCTGCGCTTCTTCCGGGAGGACCATCCTCGGCTCAGCGTGATCGCGGCCGGCTCCTTGCTGGAAGTGCGCCTGCAGGAGAGGGGGTTCTCCTTTCCGGTTGGCCGGGTCACCTTCCGGACGCTGCGGCCGCTGAGCTTCCGGGAGTTTCTCCACGCACTCGGCAAGGATGTGCTCGCCGAGAGCCTCCGCGCGGGCATAATCCCTGGCTCTGAGATCACCCCTCCTCTCCATGAGCAGGCGCTCACGCTGATGCGGGACTACCTACTCACGGGAGGCATGCCCGAGGCGGTGGCGCGCTGGGTGGAGACCGGCAGCCCGGCGGCGGTCCGGCAGGTGCAGACCGACCTGATCCAGGCGTTCGCGGAGGACATCCAGAAGTACCGTAGCGGCGTCGACGTTTCTGATCTCGAAGCGGCCTTCGAGAACCTGCCGCACCACTACGGCCTTCGTTTTCGGTATGAGAACTTCGCCCCCGGCTTCAAATCCCAGCGCATGAAGGACGCCTTGGGAAAGCTGGAGGCGGCGATGCTGATCACCCGCGCCTGGCCCACCTACTCCCTGGACCTGCCCTTGGCCGTGCGCCCCAAGTCCGCGCCCAAGCTCCTGCCTTTGGACGTCGGGCTGGCCCTGCACACCCTGGGCACCGGCTTTCAGACCCTGGCGACCGAGCCGCTCGAACGGTTGCTGGACGGCCGTCTGGCGGAGATTTTCGCCGGCCAGCAACTGTTGGCCGACCAGATGGCCATCGCCGATCCTCTGTTCTTCTGGGTCAGCGAATCGGCGCGCGCCAACGCGGAGACCGACTACCTGGTCCCGGGGCCGGGCTTCCCGGTGCCCGTGGAGGTGAAATCGGGAGCCTCGGGAGCCCTCAAATCCCTGCACCAATTCCTGGCGCGCGCCCGCCGCGACCTCGGAATCCGGCTCCACGCCGGCCCGTTCGCCGACGAGCGCCATGAGGTACGGACTCCCGAAGGTCCCCTGAGGTACCGGCTGGTCTCGCTGCCTCTCTACCTTGCCGAAGAGGTGCTGCCGTGGCTGGGGCGGCTGTGAAGGGTCACCCGTTCGGATTCGCTGCTGGCAGGCTACATCAGTGCTCGCTGTCAGAAGTCGTTCATGAAGTCTCTGACACCCCCTTTCAGCACTTTTTGGGGGCACGTCGAGGTTAGAGCGTATTAGGACTGAAGTAGGCCCTGCAAATTAATCTTTAGGCCTGCACTTACCAGTTCCTGGGCCAGTTTGGCTTTCCACCCCCCTTGTGCATCCAGCTCAATGAATAGCACGCCATGGAAGTCAGAGGGAATCTCGACCTCAGGGCGAAACAAGCCGCAGACCCGCCGCCTGCCAAGTTTTCCGGTGAAATATCCAAGCTCCAAAATAACGTTCTGCCGTGCACGGGGAAGGAGCTTATCAGGTATGGCTGTGCTAGCCCCAATATCATCCGGCGTCAACAGTACGACGGCAAACCCAACGTTGGCGTGAGCTTCAAATTTCTCGATAATGGTTTGCCCACCATTTGCTTGCTCGTGCAGGATGATCGGCTCGAGATCGAGCTTCTCGAGAAAGCGAGCCGTAGATTCTGTGGCCGATGTGTCGTGACCGTGAACAATAAAGACTTTGTTCGCTAGCACTACTTTCTCTTGTTGTAACGATGCAATTTGATTCGAGTTAGCTTGCGCCGCCTGGGATCTGAGCCTAATTGCCATTCCCTCAAGA
>JAICSG010000160.1 GCA_025937035.1 Thermoanaerobaculia bacterium
CTCGCCAAGGGGGAATGGAGCGCCGCCGTCACCCTGCACCCCCTGGCACCGGTCCTCGCTCTGGAGATGATCCTCGGCTGGCTCGCCTGGGGAGCGGCCCTCGCCCTCCGGCGCCCGCTCCGCCTGTCGGTGCGGATGGAAGCCGTGACGCTCGCGCACGTGGCGGTGCTCTGCGCGCTCTGGCTGGGGCGGGCGGCTACGGGTACGCTGCCGTGGTAGGAGAGCAAGCCGACACGGACGAGCACGGACGAGCACAGACCTTCACGGACGGACACGCCGGGTTCGCCCTCCTGTCCGTGCCTCGTCTGTGCTCGTCCGTGCCTGTCCGTGTCCGTCCAAATCGATTTAAGCTTTCCCCATGCCCCTCCTCCACCGCCGCCTCAAGATCTGGCTCTCCATCCTCGCCGTCCTGCTCCTGCTGGGGCTCGACATGGCGCGGCCCCCTCAGAGCCAGATCTCGGCGCGGGTCCTGCTCGGCGGCATTCATCTCTACCAGGCGACGCTCTCGCCCGTCCTCGGGAAGGCTGGGGTGCGCTGCCGGTTCCAGCCCACCTGCAGCCACTACGGGGAGGGGGCGATCCGCAAGTACGGGGCCTGGACGGGAAGCTGGAAGACCCTCTGGCGGATCGCCCGCTGCGGGCCGTGGACCCCCGCCGGCACCTTCGATCCGCCTTGAGACGCGGCGCGGTTTGACGTACTCTCGGCGGGTTTCCACGGGAGGCCTGATGGACCCGGACAAGATCGACTACCCCGCCATTCTCCAGAACGCCCTGCGCGATGCCGTGCGCCGGGTGCTGGAGCAGGTGGCGGAGCACGGGCTGCCCGGGGAGCACCTCCTCTACATCGGGTTCCGCACCAACTTCCCCGGCGTCCAGGTACCGCGCTTCCTGCGCGACCAATATCCCGAGGAGGTGACGATCGTCCTCCAGCATCAGTTCTGGGGGCTGGAGGTCACGCCCGAGGACTTCTCGGTCCTCCTCAGCTTCGGCGGCGCGCGCCAGCAGGTGGTCGTCCCCTTCGCGGCCCTCACCGCTTTCGCCGACCCCTCCGCCGACTTCGGCCTCCGCTTCGACGCCACACCCCCGGAAGCGGCGGCTCCCGAGCCGCAGCCGGCAGCGGCGCCCGAGCCCGAGAAGCCTGTCCAAGGGGAGCCGCTGCCGGGCGGCGTGATCCGCTTCGACCCTTCCCGGCGCCGCTGAGCCGTCCTTCGCGGGCGGCGGGAGCGTCCTCCCCGGAGAGCGCCGCGGCGCGGCGTAAAGTTTGTAAGCCTTGTAAAATCAGGCTTTTGATCCGTGGCATCCCGCTTGCTCCCTCCTCCTCGCGGAGACTTGAAACGCGAGGATCCAGCGATGCGAAAGATCAAGACGACTACCCTCCTGCCGGCGCTCCTCGGTGGGGCCGCTCTGCTCGCCTTCGGGTGCAACCAGGGTGAGGATAGCCGCGCCGGACAGGTTGAAAAACCGGCCCCCTCCACCCAGATCGCCCAGACCCAGACTCCGGCTCCAGCCCCCGCGCCGGCCCCGCGGCCCCAGGTGAGCGAGCTGCAGACACCACGGACGGTGCAGGTGCAGCCGCAGACCCCGCCCCCCTCGGCGGCAAAATCCGACCTCGACGCCCGCGAGCGCGCCCTGGCGGCCCACGAGGCCCAGCTCGATGCCCGCGAGCGGCGGCTCCAGCAGCCGAAGACCCAGCGCGCCGCCACGACCCCGCCCGCTCCGCGCCCGAGCCCGCGGGTGGAGGAAACCGTACCCGCGCCCGCTCCGGTCCCCGAGACGACGGTCGCGGAGCCGGCGCCCTCCATCGAGCCCGCGCCCGCTCCCGAGCCCGTTCGCGAGGAGCCGCGGACGGTGTCCATGACCGTCCCCGCCGGCACGCGGCTGGAGGTGGAGCTCACCCGCACCCTGGCGAGCAACACCAGCTCTCCCGGCGACGCCTTCCGCGCCCGGGTCAGCGAGGACGTGCTCCAGGACGGCGTGGTCGTCATCCCCCGGGGATCCGAGATCCTGGGCGAGGTGACCGAGGCGGTGCCGCTCAAGCGGGTCGGCGGCCAGGCGCGGCTCGCCCTCAAGCTGACCGATCTCGTGCTCCCTTCGGGCCGGACGGTGCCGGTGCAGGCCTCGTTCGTCCAGGAAGGGCGCAACGAGACCCGCCGGGACGCCGCGACCATCGGCGGCGCCACGGCGAGCGGCGCCATCCTGGGACGTATCCTCAGCCGGGGGGACCGCACCCGTGGCGGCGTCATCGGAGCCCTGATCGGCGCCGCGGCCGGCACGGCCATCGCCTCCAAGACCCCCGGGGAAGAGGTGGTCATCCCTGAAGGGTCGGTTGTGACGCTGCGGCTGGATGACGCGGTGCAGGTGCGGGTGAGAGCGCCGCGGTAAGGAGGCGGGGAATCTCCCCCGCCCCTCCCGCCGTTCTCTCCTCCATGACCATCGACAGCGTTTCCTCGTCCCGCCGGCCGGCCCGCCAGGGGCTCTTCGGCGGGCCGGTCTCTTCCAAGCAGCCGCGGGCGGCCGAGAGGCCTGGGGAGGAATCCAAGAAGAAGACTCCCCTGAAGCCCCGGGTCGTGCTCAACGACGCGCTCGAGCTCTTGCGGGCCCGCAAGGGGCGCCTCACCCTCGGGCTCGGCCTGATGGCGATCAACCGGCTCGCGGGGCTGGTGCTCCCCGGCACCACCAAGTACCTGCTCGACGACGTGATCGGCAAGGGGAACCGCCAGCTCCTCTGGACCCTGGTAGCGGCGGCGGGGATCGCGACCCTCATCCAGGCCATCACCTCCTTCGCGCTGTCCCAGGTGCTCGGCAAGGCGGCCCAGCGCTCGATCACCGAGATGCGCCGGCAGGTGCAGCGCCACGTCAGCCGCCTCTCGGTGGGCTACTTCGAGCAGACCAAGGCGGGCGCCCTTCTCTCCCGGGTGATGAATGACGCTGAGGGGATCCGCAACCTCGTGGGCTCCGGCCTGGTCGAGGTGGTGGGAGGGATGATCACCGCCGTCTTCGCGCTCGGCATCCTCCTCTATCTCAACCTCAAGCTGACCCTGATCGCGATCAGCGTGCTGTCGCTCTTCGCGTTCGTCATGAAATACGCCTTCAAGACCCTGCGTCCGCTCTTCCGCGAACGCTCGAAGATCAACGCCGAGATCTCCGGCCGGCTCACCGAGTCGTTCTCCGGGGTGCGGGTGGTCAAGGCCTATCAGGCGGAGCAGCGGGAGGCCCTGGTCTTCACCAAGGGGGCGCACCGCCTCTTCCGCAACGTGGCCCAGACGCTGACCGGCTTCTCGGCGATCGGCGCCGCCTCGACCCTCCTGCTGGGGGTGATCGGCGTCGCCATGATGGCGATCGGGGCCAACGACGTCCTCAACCACCGGATGACGGTGGGCGGCTTCTTCTCCTTCACCATGTACCTGGGCATGCTGGTGGGCCCGGTGATGCAGATCGTCAACATCGGCAGCCAGATCACCGAGGCCTTCGCCGGCCTCGAGCGCATCCGCGAGATCCGCAACGAGGTCACCGAGGATACGGGTGAGGCCGAGCGCCGTCCCCTGCCTACTGTCGAGGGCAAGATCGAGCTCCGGGACGTCCGGTTCGAGTACAACCCCGGCCAGCCGGTGCTCAAGGGGATCTCCTTCACGGCCCAGCCCGGCACCTCGACGGCGCTGGTAGGCCCCTCGGGCTCCGGCAAGAGCACGCTGATCGGCCTGGTGGCCGCCTTCCACCACCCGACCTCCGGGCGGATCCTGGTCGACGGCCAGGATCTTTCGGAGCTGCGGCTGGGCGACTACCGCTCTCACCTGGGGGTGGTCTTCCAGGACAACTTCCTGTTCGACGGCACGGTGCTGGAGAACATCGCCTACGCCCGTCCCCACGCCTCGGACGACGAGGTGATCCGGGCGGCGAGGATCGCCCGCTGCGACGACTTCGTGAGCCGTCTCGCCCAGGGGTACGAGACGATCGTGGGCGAGCGCGGGGTGAAGCTCTCGGGGGGCGAGCGCCAGCGGGTGGCGATCGCGCGGGCGATTCTGGCCGATCCCCGCATCCTGATCCTCGACGAGGCCACCTCCTCGCTCGACAGCGAGAGCGAGGCGGCGATCCAGGAGGGTCTGGCCGAGCTGATGAAGGGGCGGACCACCTTCGTGATCGCCCACCGCCTGTCGACCATCCGCAAGGCCGACACCATCCTGGTGCTCGAAGGGGGTCAGATCATCGAGCGCGGCCGGCACGAGGAGCTGCTGGCCCTCGGGGGCCGGTATCACTCTCTCTACACCCGCCAGTACAACCTCGAATCCAACCTGTTCCGCAATCCCGGCGAGGCGGTCGAGGAGGACACCGGGGACGAGAAGAAGCCGGCGGCAACCGCCGACGCCGCGGTGGGGGCGGGGCGGATGCCGTTATTGCCGGTATAGGAAGCCCGGGGATTGATCCCCCGGGCGGTCTCAGCTCTTCGTCCGCCCCTCTTCCTTCCGGTGCTTGTTCACCGTGCGGGCGGCGATCTCCTTGGCGCGGTCGGTGGACTTCCCTTCCTTCTTCTCGCTGGCCTTCACATGCTCGTACTGGCGCTCGTCTTTGCTGCTCCAGGCTTTCGGCATGATGGCTCTCCTTTGCTGTTTTCCTGGATTCCGCCGCGTCCATTCGCGGCTAACTCCTAGAAAAGCAAGGATCAGGCCACCTTTCTGGGATTGACCCTCACCGCACGATGCGCTCGAAGCCCTGCTGGCGCTTGAGCTTCTGCGGCTGGTCCCGGGTGCCGAGGTACGCCTCGTGGCCGGAGAGGTCGGTGGCCACCACGTAGAAGTCCACCGTGCCATTCTGGTGGAAGCCCGGCTCGATCGCCGCCGTGTAGTAGCCGGCGCGGATCTGGGCTTTGTCCAGCGGGATCTCCCGGTACTTCCCCCCCTCGGGGCGGGCCATCAGCTTCACGTCCTTGACCTCGTAGTCGTCGGTGACCCGGAAGCTGAGGTTCGCCACCGTGCCGCGGGCGTAGTCGAGCACGTAGCCGTCGCGCAGCACGACCTTCGGCGGGTCCTTGTCGAGGCGGGCGAGGAGGTCCTCCAGCCGGGCCCGGGCGGCCGCGAATTGCGCGGCCAGGTGGGGCGTGGGCTCGACGCCGTTCATCATCTGCAGGCCGTCCCACGGCTTCTTGTGGCGCTCGACGTTGGGAAGGGCGGCGAGGATCTCCTCTTGCTTGGCCTCGTCCTGCTTGAATTTCTCGTAGCTGGCGAGCCGCTCCTTGAGGCCGGGACGGTCCGGCCAGGTGCGCTGGACCGGCTCCAGCCGGGCGACCGCCTCGGCGTACTTGCCGTCATGGACCAGCTTCTCGGCCTCCCCCTCGACCGTTTTGGCGGCCTGGCCGCGCAGGTCGTCCGGATCGGTCGACTTGGGGAGGAGGGCGGCGAGGGCGCCGAAGCGCTCCAGGGTCTGGACGGCGTTGCCCTGGGCCGAGGCGGCCCGGACCTGGGCGTAGGCGGCCACGGCGGCCTTCGCCCGCTCGTAGTCCGTCCGCGCCTCGGGCGCCAGCCCCGCCTCCTGCCCGGTGCCGGCCTCGACGGCGCTCTCCAGGACCTCCAGGTCCCCTGACTTGAGGCCGCTCGCGAGATCGGTGGGCATGCGCTCGAAGGCCGCGCGGCTCAGGTTCTCCTGGATCGCGCCCAGCGTCCGGCACCCCTCCGGCGAGAGCAGCCCCTGCTCGCCCCAGGGGATGGCGCGCAACGCGCGGCGGGCCTTGAGGTCGTCCCCCTGGGCGAGATAGATCTTCGCCTCCTCCAGGCGGTCGACCGGCGGCTTCGAGAACGGCGGCCGCAGGGGGACCACGGGCGCGGCCTCCACCGGGACGGCAGCCTGCTGGTGCCGCCGGTAGAGCCAGAAGCCGGCCAGCAGGCCGAGCACCACCACGCCGGCGAGGGCCGCCAGCACGGCCGGCTTGCGCAGGAAGGAGGGCGGCGCCGGAGCCGCGGACCGGGCCGGGGCGGGCGCCGGGGCCTTCTTCTGGAAGGGCACCACCTTGGCGCCGGTCTGCGGGGGGGCCGCGGCGACCGGCGCGCGGGGGGGCGGCGCGGGCACGTTGAGCAGGGCGTTCAGCACCTCGTCGTCCACCGACGAGAGGACGTCCCCCTCGGCAGCTGGTTCCTGAGCCGGCTCCTCCCCGGCGAGCGGATCGGGCTCCGTGAATTGGGGCGCCGGCTGGGCCGCGCCGGAGGGGGCCCAGGCATCCGGGATCACCACCGGCGGCAGGGCGGAAGGCACCTGGGCCGCGATCGCGGGAGCGGCGGGAGCGATCGGGGGTGGCGGAGCCACGGGAGCGATCGAGGGCATGGCGACGGGAGGCGGCAGGGGCTCCATCGCGCCCGAGGCCAGGAACGGCGGCGGCTCGGGAGCGGCGCTCACCGGGGCGGCCGGGCGGGCCGGGAAAGGCGTGACGCTCGCCGCCGGCGCCACCGGGGCCACCGGGGCGCCGATGGCCAGCCGCAGGGCCTCGCGCAGCTCCCGGATCGACGGGCGCTGCTCAGGCCGCTGCCGGAGCGACCGCTCCAATGCCTGCCGCAGGGCCTCGTCGTTCTCCAGCTCGAAGCTCACCGCCAGCGGGAGCTGCACCACCGGCGCGTCGCCGAAGCCGACCGTCGCCCCCAGCAGATTGCAGGTGGTGAGGGCCAGGGAGTAGAGATCGGCCCGGAGATCGGCGTCCCCGCCGGCCGTCACCTCAGGGGACCGGAAACGCGCGTCCTCCCCGCCCGCCGTCGCCGCCTCGGCCCCCCGGGGGCGGAAGACGGCGGTGCCCAGCCCCAGGAGCTTGACCTGCTCGCCCGCCGGGGTGGCGGCCACGAAGAGGTTGTCCGGCGAGACGTTGAGGTGCGCGTGCCCCTTGACCGCGAGGGCCTCGAGCCCGTCGAGCGCCTGGCCGATCCAGGTGAGGAGCTGGGCCGGAGGCATGTCGGCGAAGGCGTCGAGCGTCCGGCCGTCCAACAGCTCCAGGGCCAGGAAGGCGGCGCCGTCCGTGGTGAATCCCGAGTCCAGGACCGCCGGCAGGGCGGGGTGCCCGATCGCGGCCAGCGCCGCCGCCAGCTTCTCGAATTCGGGGGCCCCGGCCATGAGCCGCGGAGGGGAGGGCACGATGATCTGCTTCACGGCGACCGAACGGCCCGTCTGGGTGTCGGTCGCCTTGAGGATCGTCCCGAAACGGGTCGACCTCAGGATCTTTTCGAGTTGGTAGCGATCGGTGAGCTCACGGAACTGCATCGCCTCGTCCCTCCCCGGACCGGCGTCCTACAGCCTGCCTTCTGGTTCGTTCCTGCTGGTGCTATTATAGATGGGCCTCAATAAAAAGCGACCCGGAATCATGATGTACCGTTTGAAAGCTGTCTTCGTCCCGCTCCTTCTGCTCCTCGCGGGGGCGCGCGCCGCCACGGCCGCGAGCCCCGCCTCCCCCTACGGCGTCAACATCCACGCGCCCCAGGGCCCTGAGCTGGCCTCCCAATTCGACCAGGTCCGCGCCGCCGGCATCGGCTGGGTGCGCATCGACTTCATCTGGGCCGCCGTCGAGACCCGCCGGGGCAAGTACGACTGGCGGGGGTACGATGCCATCGCCGCCGCCGCCAAGGCCCGGGGGCTCCAGGTGTTCGCGACCATCGCCTACACCCCGGCCTGGGCGACCGACGGCCCCGAGATCACCGGCGTGCCGCGCAATCCCGACGACTGGCGGCGCTTCTGCTTCCGGGCGGCCAAGCGCTACCGCGGCAAGATCAACTACTGGGGGTTGTGGAACGAGCCCAACCTGAAGCAGTTCTGGTCCGGGAGCCGCGACCAGTATATCGACATCATCCTCAAGGTGGGCGCGGACGCCGTCCACCAGGGCAACCCGGCGGCCAAGGTGGGGGGGCCCGAGCTGGCGCATCTGACCTCGAACGGCGCCGTCTGGTACGACTGGCTGCGCCAGTCGCTCCTGGAGGCCGGGGGCA
>JAICSG010000888.1 GCA_025937035.1 Thermoanaerobaculia bacterium
ACGACAGCGTGGCGCTCCTCGTCGAGCCCGAGCCCGGCGCGATGGGGGAGGGGCTCGCGCGACTCCTCCAGGACGTGGAGCTGCGGGAGCGGCTGGCCGCCAACGCTCGCCGGCTCGCGCAAAGGGAATTCACACCCGAGGCCTTCCGCCGGAAGCTCCTCGCTTTTTATGACTCTGTAGCCAATCGCATCTTGGAGAAAGGGAACGATGGACAGACCGCGGGATTCGAAGCTCGAGCCACGGGCCGTGGCTGAGGCCCTCGCCAAGGCGCCGGACGCCGCCGCGCTCCAGCGCGCGCTCCTCCCTCTGGACCTGGAGAAGCTCACCTGCAACGACGTGAGCCTCCTCTCCCGGACCCTCCAGGCCCGTCCCGGAGAGCCGGACGTCCGCATCGGCTATCTCGCCAACTTCACTCTCGACCCGCTGCCGCGCTGGGTAGACCTCTGCTTCGCCCGCGAGCGGCTGCGCGCCGCCCACTACGTGGAGAGCGCCGGCCAATATGTCGAGGAGGTGCTGGGCGACCAGACCGGCCTCGCCGCCTTCAATCCTCACCTGGTGCTGCTCGTCCTCTCTCTCCGCCGGCTGCGGCCGGAGGCTTGGTCCCGTTTCGCCATGCTGACCCCCGCCGAGCGCCGGGATTTCCGCGAGGAGGTCGTCTCCCACGTCGAGTCCTGGGCCCTGGCGGCGCTCGACCGCACCCCGGCCACCCTCCTGGTGGCCAACTTTCCCGCGCCCGCGCAACCCCTCTTCGGCGTGGCGGACCTCAATGCCGAGTATGGCGAGACCGAGCTCTTCCTCGACCTCAATCTCGATCTCCTGCGCCGCTTCAAGGGGCATCCGCGAATCCAGATCTTCGATCTCGACCGCCTGGCCTCCCGCTTCGGCAAGGACCGCGTCCCCGATCGCCGCATGGATTACCTGGCGAAGATGGAGTGGAGCTTCCCCTTCCTGGGCTGCGTGGCCGCGGAGCTGGCCCGCCACGTCCGGGCGGCGCGCGGCCAGGGGTGCCGGGCCCTGGTGCTCGACCTCGACAACACCCTCTGGGGCGGATCGCTGGGGGAGGACGGCCCGGCGGGCGTCCGCATCGGCGCCGGCGACTCCGAGGGGGAGGCCTATCTCGACTTCCAGCACCGCCTGAAGGCCCTCCAGGCGCAGGGGGTGCTGCTCGCCGCGTGCGGCCGGAGCAACCCCGGCGACGTGCGCGAGCTCTTCGCGCGCCGGCCCGAGATGCCGCTCGGGCTCGACGATTTCACCGTCCTGGATCTCTCCTGGAGCCCCAAGCATGAAGGGGTACGGAAGATCGCCGCCGCGCTCGGCCTCGACACCGCCAGCCTCGTCTTCCTGGGCTCCGATCCGGCCGAGGTGAGCCTGGTCCAGCAGATGCTCCCCGAGGTGAAGGCCGTCCTGCTCCCCTCCGATCCGGCCGATCTCACCGCCACGATCGACCGCCTGACCGATTTCGAGCGGACGGCCGTCTCTCCGGAGGATGCCTGGCAGCCGGTCCCGCCCCGCGAGGGGGAGGCCCCACAGATCGCCCCAGGGGATCTCGGGACCTGCCTGGCGACCCTGCGCACCGAGATCGCGATCACCCGCGCCCGGCGGGACGACCTGCCGCGCGTCCACCAGCTCTTCACCAAGACGAGCCAGCTCAACCTCACGACCCCGCGCTACACGCCGGCGGAGATCGAGCGCTTCATCGCCTCGCCCCTCTGCGAGCTCTGGATGGTGCGCGCCCGCGACCGCTTCGGCGACCAGGGGACGGTCGGCGCCGTGCTCCTGCGGCGGGACGGCCGGGTGGTCTACATCGACAGCTTCCTGGTGAGCTGCCGCGCCATGGGCCGGGGGATCGAGACGGCGATCATGAACCACGTCAAACGCCGCCTCCTCGACGAGCCCGGCCACCTGGAGCTGCGCGGCCGCTATCTCCCGACCGCCCGCAACAAGCCCGTCGAGACCTTCTACGACGACCAGGGCTTCCGCCTCCTCGAGCGCCGCGACAGCGGCGAGAAGCTCTACGTCCTCCGCCGCGCCGAGGCGCGGGAGAAGCCCTGCGAGTGGATCGAGGTGGTGCAGGACGTGGTGGCGCTGGGGATGTGGTAGGTCAGAGGGGTATCTGAAGTCAGCCCCGCGTGCTTCTTGAATTTGGGCTCCATAGGAGCCTAGGCATGTAGCCTGGAGCGTCAGCCCCAGGACGGGGAGGCCCCTCTAATTCCGAGAGCCCCGTAGGGGCGACGGTAGTTTCCTCAGTACGATGATCTGCCGTCGCCTCTATGAGGCTTTGGGATTCGTTTTGCCGTCCTTCCTGGGGCTTACGCCCCAGGCTAGTGCGCCTGCGAGCGCCCACGTACAGAGAGGTGCAAGTCCTCTTCAGGCATACGCTCTCCGGCCTGTAACCGAAGGGAACTGCGTCGCCGTGAGGCGGGGTG
>JAICSG010000853.1 GCA_025937035.1 Thermoanaerobaculia bacterium
CCACCTGGGCGGTGACAACATCGACCAGCGGATCATCGATTGGCTGCTGGAGGAGTTCAAGAAGGACCAGGGGATCAACCTCGGCAACGACCCGATGGCCATCCAGCGCCTGAAGGAGGCCGCCGAGAAGGCCAAGATCGAGCTCTCCAGCGCGCAGGAGACCGACATCAACCTGCCGTTCATCACGGCGGACGCGTCGGGCCCCAAGCACATGAACATCCGGCTCACCCGGCCGAAGCTCGAGCAGCTCGTCGAGGATCTGATCCAGCGGTCGATCGGCCCTTGCCGTCAGGCCCTGAAGGACGCCGGCCTCGAGGCCAACGCCATCGACGAGGTCGTGCTGGTGGGCGGCCAGACCCGCATGCCGGCCATCCAGAAGGTCGTCAAGGACTTCTTCGGCAAGGAGCCCCACAAGGGCGTCAACCCCGATGAGGTGGTGGCGGTGGGTGCCGCGGTGCAGGGCGGCGTGCTGGCGGGCGACGTCAAGGACGTGCTCCTGCTCGACGTGACCCCGCTGTCGCTCGGCATCGAGACCCTCGGCGGCGTGTTCACCAAGCTGATCGAGCGCAACACCACGATCCCGACGCGGAAGAGCGAGATCTTCTCGACCGCGGCGGACAACCAGACCTCGGTGGAGGTGCACGTGCTCCAGGGCGAGCGCGAGATGGCGCGGGACAACCGCACGCTCGGCAAGTTCCACCTGGTGGGCATCCCGGCCGCGCCGCGCGGCGTGCCGCAGGTCGAGGTGGCGTTCGACATCGACGCCAACGGCATCGTCCACGTCTCGGCCAAGGATCTCGGCACCGGCAAGGAGCAGAAGATCACCATCACGGCTTCGAGCGGCCTGAACGACGCCGACATCGACCGCATGGTCAAGGAGGCCGAGTCGCACCGGTCCGAGGACCAGGAGCGGCGCCAGCAGGTGGAGGCTCGCAACAAGCTCGACACCCTGATCTACCAGACCGAGAAGACCTACGACGAGCACAAGGAGAAGCTCGGTCCGGACGACAAGGGCGAGCTCGAGCGGGCGATCGCCGAGGCCAAGAAGGCCCTGGAGGGCGAGCAGTCGGCGTCCGACATGGAAGCGGCGGCCGAGCGCCTCACCAAGGCCTCGCACAAGCTGGCCGAGGTGATGTACCGGCAGCAGCAGGGCGGCGGCGCGGGTCCGGCCGGGGGTCCCACCGGCGGCGCCGGCCCCACGGGCGGCTCCGGAGCCACGGACGAGGTGATCGACGCCGAGTACGTCGAGAAGTAAGGAGGGGTTGAGCAGCCATGGCGCCTCTCAAGAAGATCTACCTCGAAGAGCTGGCTCGCATCCAGGACCGCATCAACAGCCTCTTCGAGCAGGCGCTGCTCACCTCGGACTACGAGGATGCCGAGGGGGGCCTGCCGGGAACCTGGGCCCCCGCGGTCGACGTCCTCGAAACCGAGGACGCCTATCTCATCTTCGCCGAGCTGCCCGGAGTCCGGCGTGACGATATCCAACTGCAGGTGCGGGACCGGCGTCTGGAGCTCTCCGGGCGCCGGACGGCCCTGGGGGAGAACCTGAGCTTCCTCCGCCTGGAGCGGAGCTACGGCCCCTTCCGCCGCACCTTCGACCTGGGGGCGCCCGTCGACGTCGACGGCATCGCCGCGGGCTTCGAGGCGGGCGTCCTCCGCGTCCACATCCCCAAGCGGAAGGCGGGTGGGGTCGAGGTCGAGATCGCGGAGGAGCAGGAGCAGACCTGATGGCCACGCGACGCAAGCCCGATCAGAAGTTCGTGATGATCAGCGTCGTGGCGGAGCGCTACGGCATTCATCCCCAGACGCTGCGGCTCTACGAGCGGGAAGGCCTCATCAAGCCCGCCCGCAGCGCCGGCAACACCCGCCTCTATGATGAGGAGGCGATCCGCCGCCTGGAGATCATCCTCACCCTGACGCGCGACCTGGGGGTCAACCTCGCGGGCGTCGAGGTGATCCTCAACATGCGCGAGCAGATGGAGAAGATGCAGGGCGAGGTGGACCGTCTGCTCGAATTCGTGCGGCGCCAGGCCGAGGAGCGCCGGGCCGATCCCGAGCGCCAGCACGCCCTGGTGCGGCTCCACAGCGGGCCGCTCAGCAAGGTGCGGTAGACCCTCATCACCCCAGGGGTGAGGGTTTGGGCATGCTACGATTTCGGCATGCTTCCGGAAGCATTCGAAGAGCCTTGCCCCGAATGCGGCGGACGGGGTTGGGTCCTCGTCTCGGACGGCCGCGCCGGCACCGCCCGCCCCTGCGCCTGCCGCCAGCGGGACGTCGTCCCCCGGCTGATCGCCGCGGCGGGGATCCCCCCCCGCTACCGGCACTGCCGGCTGACCAACTTCCACGTCTCCAGCAACCGCTCGCGGCAGGATCCCCAGCTCTTCGCGGCGCGCAAGATCGCCCAGGACTACGTCGAGGGGTTCATCCAGTCGGGGAGCGGCTTCCGGCAGTCCGGGCTCCTCTTCGTGGGCCCGCCGGGCGTGGGCAAGACGCACCTCTCGGTGGCGATCCTGATCGAGCTGATCGAGCGCTACCACCTGCGCGGC
>JAICSG010001150.1 GCA_025937035.1 Thermoanaerobaculia bacterium
GCGGGAGGAGGGAGGCAACCTGACCCGGCCACCCCAGGCACCCGTGGCGGGCGTGGGCGGCCCGCCGGGTGAGCCGGTGACCGAGAATCCAGCGCACGAGGCATCCGGAATGCCGGAGACCTATCCGTTCGGGCTGTAGAGGTCCCCTCCTTCCGCGACCCGCCGTCCCATCCCCCAGGCCGGTGTGCCCTGCGTCCCTCCGCCGTACCTTGAAGCTGCGAGGTACAGAAAGGAGATCACCATGAGCACCGCGACGCTGACCCTTCCATTCACCGGCTATGAGAGCCTGGCTCAGCTGAGGGACGACCTGAAGGTCCGCATCCATCTCGGCGAGATGGACGCGCGCGGCCAGTGGCAGAAGCTGGAGCCGAAGTGGTGGGAGCTGCAGAGGAAGGTCGCGGCGGTCGAGAAGGCCTCGGCTGGCGCGGTGAGTGAGATCACCACGGCCGGCAACCTGCTGATCGAAGAGCTTCTCAAGGGCTACGACCAGATCCGCAAGGCCCTCTGATCCCCGGCCGCTTCATCTCCTCCTCCCGGCGCCCCGGACCTCCTCCGGGGCGCCATTCTTTCTTCCCCGCCTCCGCGATATGCTCCCGGGCGTCACCGTTCGGGGGAATCCGATGAAACGACTGCTTTTTCTCCTGTCCCTGAGCCTGCTGGCGATCCCGGCCCTCGCGGCCGACGAGGCGTCGCGGCTTCACGACCTGTTCAAGCGCGAGTGGGAAGTCCGCCTGAAGGAGGACCCGCTCTTCGCCACCTCCGTGGGCCGGCACGAGTACGACGACCGGCTCCCCTCGGCGACCCTGGCCGATCTCCAGCGGGAAAACGCCGAGACCAAAGCCTTCCTCGACGAGCTCAAGGGCATCGACCGCGCCAAGCTTCCGGCGGCGGATCAGGTCAACTACGACATCTTCCAGCGGCAGTTGGAGAACGGGATCGCCGACTTCGAGCTGGGCGACTACCAGATGCCGTTCAACGCCGACTCGGGGTTCCACTCCGGGTTCTCCCGCCTTCCCGAGGAGGTGCCGCTCGCCACGGTGAAGGACTACCGGAATTACATCAGCCGGCTCCGCGCCTGGCCCCGCTACGTCCGCGAGCAGATCGACCTCATGCGGATGGGTATCCAGCGGGGCTTCACCGTCCCCCGCGAGACGCTCAACGGCTACGACAAGACGATCTCCGCCCACGTGGTGGAGGACCCCGCGAAGAGCGTCTTCTGGGTGCCTTTCGAGAAGTTCCCCTCCACGGTGCCGGAGGGGGAGCGCGAGCGCCTGCGCCAGGAGGGGAGGTCGGCGGTGATGGACGGCGCCGTGACCGGCTACCGGGAGTTTCTGGATTTCTATCAGAAGGAGTATCTGCCGCACGCCCGCGCCACGCTGGCGGCCTCGGACCTGCCGAACGGCCGCGCCTTCTATCAGCAGCAGATCCGGCAGTACACCACCCTCGATCTCTCGCCCGATCAGATTCATCAGATCGGCCTCTCCGAGGTGGACCGCATCTCCAGGGAGATGGACGCGGTGATGAAGCAGGCGGGCTTCCAGGGGGACCGCGCCGCCTTCCTCAAATTCCTGCGCACCGATCCCCGGTTCTATCCCAAGACGCCGCGCGAGCTCCTGGAGCGGGCCTCCTTCATCGCCAAGAAGATCGACGGCAAGCTCCCCTCCGAGTTCGGGCGGCTGCCGCGCCTCCCCTACACCGTCAAGCCGGTGCCGGACGACATCGCCCCCAAGTACACCTCGGGGCGCTACGTCGAGGCCCC